>JAVBTJ010000094.1:0-19983 GCA_031556215.1 Oxalobacter sp. | reverse complement strand
CGCGCATGGCGCTGGAAGCCCTGCTTCAAACCCCTCTGGGCATTCTCAGCGTTATCACGACACACCTGGAATTTTATTCCGCATCCCAGCGCATGGCACAGGTCGAATGCCTGCGGGAGATTTACCGGAATGCATGGGAGCGCGCGGCCCTGGCAGGAGAAAGACCGGGTAACGGCCCTTTTGCCCCTTACCCGAAAATAGCCGGTACCCTCCTGGCGGGGGACTTCAATTTTGCTGAAACGGCACCGGAAAGAAAACGCCTCCTGGCACCGTGCCAGACACCGGTTCCGCCCCTGGCGGATGCCTGGAAAATCGCTCACCCGGAAAAACAACATGCGCCGACAATGGGATATTTTGACCGGGAACGGTGGCCAGACGGCCCTTTTGTTTCGGACTATATTTTCACCAGCAGGAATCTGGCAGGAAACGTGCGGGATGTCCGCATTGAAAAACAAAGCCTGGCGTCAGATCACCAGGCTTTGCTGTTGGAAATGGCTTTATAAAACCTGCGTCTGTGCTTCGTCGCCCTGCCTTTCGCGTATTTCGCCCAGGCGCCAGACGGTTTCTCCTGCGGCCTGTAACTGCACCATCGCCTTGTCGGCATTTTCCCTGGCAACAATCACCGCCATGCCAATGCCGCAATTGAATACGCGATGCATTTCACTATCGGCAACATTGCCATGCTGCTGAAGCCAGGAAAACAGCGGTGGAATCGGCCAGGCATCCTTTTTGAGAACGGCAGTCAGATTTTCCTTCAGGATACGCGGCACATTATCAAGCAGGCCGCCGCCTGTGATATGGGCCATGCCCTTGACTTCCATCGTTTCCATCAAGGCCAGAAGCGGCTTGACATAGATGCGCGTTGGCGCCATCAGCACATCGGCAAGGGGTCTTCCGTGAAAATCCGCATTCAGATCCGGTTTTGCCACATCAATGATTTTGCGGATCAGGGAATAGCCGTTGGAATGGGCACCGGAAGAAGCCAACCCCAAAACGACATCGCCCGGCATAATTTTGCTGCCATCAATGATCCTGGATTTTTCGACTGCACCGACGGCAAATCCGGCAAGATCATATTCCCCATCGGGGTACATCCCGGGCATTTCGGCGGTTTCGCCTCCGATCAACGCACAGCCGGCCTGCTCACAGCCTGCTGCCACGCCCTTGATGACATCGGCTGCCGTTTTGACATCCAGCTTGCCGCAGGCAAAATAATCAAGAAAGAAAAGCGGCTCGGCTCCCTGAACCAGAATATCGTTCACGCTCATTGCAACGAGATCCGTACCGACCGTATCATGTCGGTTGAGATTAAAGGCCAGCCTGAGTTTGGTACCGACACCATCCGTACCGGCAACCAGGACAGGCTCACGGTATTTTTTGCTGATTTCAAAAAGTGCCCCGAAGCCGCCGATCCCGGCGAGAACACCGTCCCGCATGGTTCGCTTGGCAAATGGCTTGATGGCGTCAACCAGGGCTTCACCGGCATCGATATCAACGCCAGCGTCCCGGTAAGAAAGAGATGGATTGGATGGTGAATTCATGATGAAAAGCTGTCAGACAGCGTAAAATAGCGAATAAACAAAATAAATGTCGTGAACCGCATTTTAACAAACTGTTACGCCGGATAGGGCTACATGGTCATTTTTACATCGCAACAAAAACAAACTGCATTGTGGCTCAGCGTTGGCGCCATGCTGGTTGTCCTCCTGCTTTTGCTTGGCCCTATCCTTACTCCTTTTATTGCCGGCGCCATTCTGGCTTATGCCTTGAATCCGGGTGTTGACTGGCTCCGCTCCATCCGGATGGGACGTTTCAGGCTTTCCCGGACGCTGGCGGTACTGATTGTCATGACCGTTTTGCTGGCGGTTGTTGTTGCCCTCGGCCTGATCATCGTACCGATGGTGTTAAGCGAATGGCCATTGCTTTATGAACAAATACCCGCCCTTGCCGTCAAGCTGAGCGAATCCATCCGCCCGCTCTTCCGGGAACTGGGGATTGACCTGCCGGTAGACACGGCCAGCTTCAAACGCCTCTTGACAGAACAGTTCATGCCACGCGGAGACGGGATGTGGAAATCCCTGCTCGAATCGGCCAAATTCGGCGGCACGACGGTCCTGACCTGGGCCTGGAACCTGATCCTGATTCCGGTCGTGTTGTTTTACCTGCTGAAAGACTGGCACCTGGTTGTCCGGAAGCTGCGGGATTCCATTCCGCGCCGCTGGGTTCACAAAACCATTAGCCTGGCAAATGAAGTCAATATCATGCTGGCGCAATACCTGAGGGGACAGCTTTCCGTCATGCTGATCCTCGCGGTTTATTATTCCTCGGTGCTGGGGTTTCTCGGCTATACCGTTGCCCTGCCTGTCGGCATTATCAGCGGCATGCTGGCTTTCATTCCCTATATCGGCATTACGCTCGGCCTTTCCCTGGCCATCATTGCAACCTTGCTGCAATTTTCCGGGGTTGAAGCCTGGGTAGCTCTTGCCATTGTTTACGGGTTCGGCCATTCCTTTGATGCGTTTCTGATGACGCCGACACTGGTGGGCCGCCGTATCCAGTTGCATCCGCTGACCGTCATTTTTGCCCTGCTCGCTTTCGGGCAGTTGTTCGGTTTTGTTGGCGTTTTGATCGCGCTGCCGTCATCAGCCATTCTCTCTGTCGCATTCAAGCACCTGAGACGCCATTACATCAACAGTAATTTTTATAGTTCATAGAATCATGCAACAGATGCTGCTGGATATCAGCACGCAAGAAATACCGTCCCTTGGAATCTTTGTGACGGGAAAAAACGAAGAGCTGCTTCAGCTTCTTCACCATCTGGCCCTGCGCGAATCGCCCGAACATTTTCTTTATCTGTGGGGTGAGAGTGCAGTCGGCAAAACGCACCTGCTAAAAGCGCTCGCGCAACATGCCAACGCCCGTTATATCACCCCGGCGTCAAACGATGCGGATTTCCTGTTTGACTTCCACACCACGCTTTACCTGCTGGACGACTGTGATGCCCTGTCGCCGGAAAAACAGATCGCTGCCTTCAATCTTTTCAATGACGTTCGCGAAAACCGGGCATTTATGGTTACGACAGGCACAACCTCTCCTTCCCTTCTTCCGCTGCGGGATGACCTGCGAAGCAGGATGAGCTGGGGACTGGCTTACCGTATTTACGGGCTGACAGATGAAGAAAAAATGAATGCATTAGGGAAAATAGCCAGCGAAAGAGGATTTTCTCTCTCGCCGGATGTGCTACCCTATCTGATTACGCATTATCCGCGCGATATGCATTCGCTCGTTGTCATTCTGGATGCGCTTGACCGCTACTCCTTAGAGACCAAGCGCGCCATAACCCTTCCGCTTTTGCGGGAAATGATACAAAAAGCAGAAAATCGACATGAGTAACCATCTTGCCCTGTTTGACCTGGATCACACGCTTTTGCCGCTCGATTCGGATTATGAATGGGGCAGCTTCCTGACGCGCATTGGCGCAGTTGACCCGGTTGAATATCAAAGACGGAACGCGGAATTTTACGAGCAGTACAAGGCCGGTACGCTTGATCCGAAAGATTTCCTTGAATTTGTCCTGGGCACCCTGTCCGGCTTTTCCCGCCAGCAGTTAAACAACTGGCATGCACAGTTCATGAAAGAAGTGATCCAGCCCGCCATGCTGCCTCAGGCATACCGGCTCATCGACAGGCACCGAAACCAGGGCGACCTGATTGCCATTGTTACTGCGACCAACCGGTTTGTGACTGAACCCATCGCCCGCGCTTTTGGTGTTGAAAACCTGATTGCGGCCCTTCCTGAAGAAGACGCCAGCGGCGGTTTTACCGGCAGGCTGATTGGTATTCCCACTTCGGGCAAAGGCAAAATCACCCATACGGAAAACTGGCTCGCCTCGTTGGGAAAAAGCCTGGACAATTATGAAAAAAGTTATTTTTACAGCGATTCCTATAATGATCTGCCCCTGCTGTCCCGGGTGACGCATCCGATTGCGACAAACCCGGATACTCGGCTTGAATCGCACGCGATTGACAACAACTGGACATTACTTCGCCTGTTCAATGATTAAGAAATTCATCCAGAGGATTCTCGGAAAAGAAAAGAAGCCTCCCGCCGTTAAAAAACCGGTCGCCGGGCGGCCTGTTGTGCTGTACCGGGCGGAACACGGCATTGATCCCCGGCTGCTGTCGTCGAATGCCACCCGTGTTATCCATTCCCTGGAAAAAGCCGGTTTTGAGGCTTACATCGTCGGCGGCGCCGTCCGCGACCTGCTGCTTGGCATCCGTCCCAAGGATTTTGACGTCGCAACCAACGCCACCCCTGAGCAGGTGCGGCGCCTTTTCAGGCGCGCCTTCCTGATCGGCAGGCGCTTCCAGATTGTTCACGTCATGTTCGGACAGGACCTGATTGAAGTCACCACTTTCCGGAGTGCCACGACGACTTCGGCCATCAAGGATGACGCCGGGCGCCTGCTGCGTGACAATACTTTCGGCAACCAGGAAGAAGACGCATTACGCCGGGATTTCACGGTCAATGCCATGTATTACAATCCGACGCTCCAGACACTGCATGACTTTCACGGCGGCATCAGCGACCTGAAAAACCGGATCCTGAAAATTATCGGCGATCCGGCAGAGCGTTTCCGCGAAGACCCGGTTCGCATGCTCCGCATTGTCCGTTTTGCGGCCAAGCTGGATTTCCGGATTGATCCCCATACCCGGAAACCGATTGCTTCGCTCGCGCCACTCATCAATAACGTGCCGTCTGCCCGGCTGTTTGACGAGATGCTCAAGCTCCTGATGAGCGGATATGCGATGGCCTGCCTTCAGGAATTACGCAACCAGGGCTTGCACCACGGTCTTCTGCCGCTGCTTGATGTCGCACTGGAACAACCTCATGGCGTCCACTTTATCGAACTGGCGCTGGGAAAAACCGACCAGCGTATCCGTGAGGAAAAGCCCGTCTCGCCCGGATTCATTTTTGCCGCCATGCTCTGGACCCAGGTTTCCGAAAAATGGGAAGAATACCGCGCAAACGGGGAATACCCTATCCCGGCGCTCCATGCCGCTGCCAACGATGTGTTTGATACACAAACCGAAAAGCTGGCGCTGCAACGGCGGATTATTTCAGACATGCGCGATATCTGGGCCCTGCAACCGAGACTGGAACGCAGGACAGGCCGAACCGCCTATAAACTGCTGGAACACGACCGCTTCCGGGCCGCTTATGACTTTTTTCTCCTGCGTTGCGAAACCGGGGAACTTGACCCTGAAATAGCTGACTGGTGGGCCGCCTTTATCAGCGCGGACAGCGCCGGACGGGCAGATCTGCTGAAAATCAAACTCAAAAACGTCTCCGAACCGGCCAAACGGAAAAGAAGACGCTCCCGGAACAAGGCAAAAACGGCATCGTCAAATCCCACCGGCAGTACGGAACCGGCAGCATAACCGCCATGACGGAACAGATGGTTTATATTGGAATCGGTTCCAATCTCGATAACCCGAAAGAACAGGTTCTTCTTGCCATTGGCCGTTTAAAGCAGTTGCCCCT
This sequence comes from Oxalobacter sp., assembly GCA_031556215.1. Taxonomy (GTDB): domain Bacteria; phylum Pseudomonadota; class Gammaproteobacteria; order Burkholderiales; family Burkholderiaceae_D; genus Oxalobacter. The sequence goes on along the minus strand of JAVBTJ010000094.1, from coordinate 14,439 downwards.
GACCCGGCTTGCCGCACAATCCAGCCTTTATCGCACGGCACCGGTCGATGCGGATGGCGACGACTATGTCAATGCCGTTGCCAGTCTTTTAACAACGCTTTCGCCTGAAAAACTACTGGAAGAACTGCATCGCCTGGAAACGGCATCCGGCAGGCAAAGACCCTACCGCAATGCGCCCCGGACACTTGACCTGGATATCCTCCTGTATGCCGACAAAGAGATGGACAGTCCTCTCCTGACGCTCCCGCATCCCCGCATGACAGAACGCGCCTTTGTCCTGGTGCCGCTCCTGGAAATTGCCCCGTCCGTTTCAATCCCGGGAAAAGGCGCCGCGCGCCCGTATCTTGAGCAAGTTCAAAACCAGCCGATAACCCTTTTGACAACCTGATTTCCGCCATTTATCACGAGGTCTTCACCATGCAGATTCCCGTCATTCTTCAGGCCAGCGTTTTACTGATTCTCTCGAACGTATTCATGACATTTGCATGGTATGGCCACCTGCGCAACCTGGCGACATCGCCGTGGTACATTGCCGCCCTGATCAGCTGGGGGATTGCGCTTTTTGAATATCTGCTGCAGGTTCCTGCCAACCGGATCGGCTTTTCACAGTACAGCCTGGCCCAGCTGAAAATCCTGCAGGAGACGATAACCCTTTCGGTATTTGTGCCTTTTGCCATGCTGTACATGAAGGAACCTTTCAAGCTGGACTATGTCTGGGCAGCTTTGTGCCTGGTCGGCGCGGTTTATTTTATTTTCCGATCCTGACATGACAAGGTATGATAAAGACCTCTCGTCTGATTGCGGCTAACCCGTAAACATTTAAGGAGCAACATGGCCACTTACCTGCAAGACCGTAAGGCTGTTACGGTACCGACCCTGATGAATCTGCACGCAAAAGGTGAAAAAATCACCATGCTCACCTGTTACGATGCCAGTTTTTCCGCCCTGATGGATAGCTGCGGCGTGGAGATCCTCCTGATTGGCGACTCTCTCGGCATGGTCTGCCAGGGGCATGAATCGACCCTGCCCGTTTCCATTGACGAAATGGCCTACCATACGGCCTGCGTGGCAAGGGGAAACAAAACCGCCATGGTGGTCTGTGACCTGCCGTTCGGCACCTACCCCACCGCAGAAGCCGCTTATGACAATGCCGCGAAGCTGATTCGCGCGGGGGCGCACATGGTCAAGATCGAAGGCGGCGCATGGCTGGCCGATACCATCCGTTTCCTGGTGGAACGCGCTATCCCGGTTTGCGCCCACATTGGCCTGACCCCCCAGTCTGTCCACCAGCTTGGCGGCTACCGGGTGCAGGGAAAAACAACGGAAGATGCACAAAGGCTGATTGCGGATGGCCTGGCACTGCAAAAGGCCGGAGCCAGCATCATCGTACTGGAAGCCGTTCCTGCCGCTGTCGGCAAGGATATTACGGAAGCGGTTTCCATTCCGACCATCGGCATTGGCGCCGGAGCCGACTGTTCGGGGCAGGTTCTGGTCATGCATGATATGCTGGATGTATTCCCGGGAAAAAAGGCGCGCTTCGTGCGCAACTTCATGGCAGGGCAAAGCAGCATTGAAGGCGCTGTCCGGGCCTATGTGGCAGCGGTAAAGGATGGTTCCTTTCCGGCACCTGAACACAATTTCTGATAACAGGAGGCAACCATGAAACTCAGCGCACGCAACCAGTTAGAAGGTATCATCCGCGACATCAAGGAAGGCGAGATCAATTCGGAAGTCAACATTGAAGTCGCGCCGGGCGTCATCATCAACGCACAGATCAGCACCGTTTCCGTACATCGCCTGCAACTGGCAGTCGGGAAAAAAGCCTACGCCGTCATCAAGACAGATTCTGTCATGGTGGGGGTGGACTAAACCCATTGTGAAACCTCAGCTTAACGGGTTTTGCGAGATGAAGTGCAAGGCGCACGGAGCGCAGTAACCGAGGCATATCTTGAGATAGACGAGGTTGCGAGCACCGGAGAACGCAGCAATTTGCTCGCAAAACCCGTTAAGTTGAGGTTTCCTAGCCTCCCAGCCAGTTCCGGCCCGACCGCGACTCTCCTGCGGCTTCTTCATACCGTTCGAGGGTCGACTGCATTTTGGGCGCCAGTTCGCTCATGGAATTGATCGTCATGCCCAAGTCTCGCAACAGGCCGTCATGGACGCCGTAAACCCAACCGTGGATGGTGAGTTTTTGTCCCCGGTTCCATGCATCCTGAATAATCGTTGTATGGCAGACATTGGCGACTGATTCAATGACGTTCAGCTCACACAGGCGGTCATACCGTGTCTCTTCGGACAGGGTCTCGCCCAGGTAGCGACCATGCTTGTGGTGCACATCCTGCACATGGCGAAGCCAGTTATCGGCCAGCCCCACACGCTGGCGTTTCAGGGCCACATGCACGCCGGAGCAGTCATAATGGCCGGTGACGATCACATGCCGAACCCGCAGCACATCCACGGCAAACTGCATGACGGACAAGCAGCTCAGATCCGTATAGGAAACCACGTTGGCGACATTGCGATGGGTAAAAATATCTCCGGGCAGCAGGTTGGTTATCTGGGTGGACGGCACCCGGCTGTCTGAACAACCGATCCAGAAATAATTCGGCAATTGCTGGGTGACAAGACGCGAAAAATACTGGGGGTCTTTGCCCGCCATGTCTGCCGCCCATTGGCGGTTACTCTCAAAGAGCGCCTTTAAGTCGATATCATTCGGATCGTACTCGTATGCTTTTTCTGCCATATCCATTCCATAAACAAGAGGCCCGATCATTGATTTTTGACGGCCTGCTTCAATTCCCTTACCCATTTCAGCGTGGCAATTTCCACATCCTGCCGGATTTGCCGCGCTGTTTCGGTCAATTTTTCAAAATCGAAATCCGGTCTTTTTTTGAATGCCAGGACAACGACATTTCCTTCTTCGCATTTTGGCATGGACAAGACATACGGAAAAGATTTTTGAATGGCATCCCGATTTTTTTTGTAACTCCGGTGCTCACCAAAAAGATTGACCGTCATGATGCCGTCATCCGTCAGGCAACGGCTGGACGCCTCATAAAATTCAGGGGTATCCAGAACCGGGCCACGGGCTGTCGCGTCATACAGATCCACATGAATAATATCAGCAGAAGACCAGTTTGACTCATCCAGCACAAAATCCATCGCATCCATTTCAAGGACAGACAGCCGCTTGTCCTGTTCTGGCAGGGCAAACATGGTATCGCAAACCGCTATCACTTCCGGATTCAGTTCAACGGCTGTTACCTTCGCCTTCGGGAAATGCCGGTAGCTGAATTTCGTCAATGCGCCGGTTCCCAACCCCAACTGGACAATATGGGCAGGCTTCCTGACAAACAGCATCCACGCCATCATCTGGCGCCCATATGCCAGTTCGATCCGGTAGGGATCGCGTATCCGCATCGCCCCCTGAATCCACTCCGTCCCGAAATGGAGATAACGGACGCCGCCGCTTTCCGAAATCATCAGCGGGGAATAACGCGGCTTGCGTTTGGCCGCCTTTTTAGCCGCAGGCTGGCGTTGGGATTCTTCTTTTTCCACTGATTTTTTTTTGATGAGCATGATTTTTCCGGATGTCTCACGGACTGAAAAAACTGATTGTATCTTACTATTTCCAGCGGTCGCTCTCAAAGCCTTTAATCAGCGCGTCCAGGGTTCGGCAGCCAGTGCGGTCTCCAAAAGTGCATCGTCTTCACCGCTGTTCCGATACAGGCTGATCCCGATTGGCAATCCTTTTTCATCCGTTCCGGCAGGAAGAGCTACCGCTGGCATGTTCAGGAAGCTGCCCGTTGCGGTCAAACGCGGATTTGCCTGCACGCAGGCGGTAAACTGGTCGTCATCCGTTTCCAGCGGCTGTAAAAGCGGCGCGACATAACCCACGCTGGGCAGGATAAAAACCGCCCCGTCCAGATCTGCCTGCATGGCATCTGCCAGCCTGATCCTGTCCCAATAAGAGTGAACCAGCACATGGGGTGGCATATTCCGGGAAAGCTCGGCTCTTTTGCGGATGCGCTGATCCATGACAGCAGCCTTCTCCGGATCGTCCAGCAGGCCTTTCAGTTCCGTAAAGACTTCGGCTCCCATGATCCACCCATTGGCAATGCTTTTGCGCGCATCGTGAAAAGGCGAAACAACACGGCGCTCGACAATCGCGCCATTTTTTTCAAGACGGCTCAGGGTTTCCTCAAATACCCGGTAAACTGCATCGGTTGCGTCCACCTCATCAAGAATGGAAAGGTCTGCAACAAAGCGCCGCCCCTTCAGCGGAGGAATCGCTGGCAATATGATTGGCCTGCCTCCCCGCAGCACCTCATCCATGACAACCAGGTCGCGCACGCTTCTCGTCATCGGCCCTGGTGAATCGAGCGTTCGGGACAGCGCTTTCCCGCTTTTGGGATAACGCCCGGATGTAGGCTTGAACCCGCATATCCCGGTAAAAGAAGCAGGTATCCGGATAGACCCGCCTGCATCGGAAGCGATGGAAACGGGAATCATGCCCCCCGCAATGGCCGCAGCCGAGCCGGAAGACGAACCGCCACATGTCCTGGGTGCGTCCAGGGAGCCAAAGGGATTGGCCGGGCTGCCGAAATAACGGTTGACCCCGACGCTGGAATAGGCAAATTCACAGGTGTTGACCTTGCCGATACAGACCATTCCGGCCTGGGCGACAGCTTCAGACAACGCGCCATCCTTTTCTGCCGGTCTGTCATGATGAAAAATGGCTGAACCGGAAGTCGTCACGGTACCCGCCACATCAAAGGTATCTTTCCAGTTCAGGGCGACGCCGTCAAAAAGACTCAGCGGCCTGCCGGACCGGTATCGATCCCGCGAGGCTTTTGCCTCTGCCAGTGCCCGCTTTCGCGTAACGTCCAGGTAAACCGGCACTTTTTTTTCCGCCTCTGCCAGACAGCGCTCGGCCACATCAACCGGGTCGGCCTTCCCTGCCAGGTAGGCCATGCCCAAAGCACAGGCATCGTCAAAACCGAAAACCGAATCTGGCAAGGGGCAAACAGGGGTGGCTTTTTCTTCAGGTGTATTTTGGGATGGCATGACAAGTCCTTTCAAGACCGGCTGGCGAAAAGAGATGGATGAAGGCTACGCCTTGCCGCAAAAAAATCCGGCAAGGACGGGCGACCATCCTTGCCGGAAAAGCGTGCTTTAAAAAGCGTGAGAATCGTGGCGGCAAGCCCGATCTCAAGCCTCCCGCTTCGAACCGCAGTACGGGCAGAAGGTGAAGCTGTCTGCCGGCAGCGGCTTGCCGCAAGCGGAGCAGCTTGCCGGAACAGGAGCCAGTTCAATAATAAGCTCGCCTTCGCGGACAGGCACCATCTGTTTGGTTTCACTGTAATTGGCTGTTTTCAGAACGCGTCTGACCACGCCATCGATTGGCGCCAGCACCGCTTTTTCCTGTTTCATGATGGAGATATTGAACAGGTCATCTCCCTTGCGCACCGCCTGGCCCGGGCTGACATAGGTCACCCACAGGTCGCCGTTACTTGGCGCGCCGACATGATACGGATTATCCGGATCGGCTTTGGAAACACTTCCTTTTCCACCGGAACCGCCCTTGGTTACCTGTACCTCGGAACTCATGATTTCGGAGTCCAGTACATAACGGACGATGGACATGCCGTTTTCGTCCGGATTACGGATACTCAGAAGCGACAGGTGGTGCGGTTTGCCCTGGCTGTCCATGAAATTCAGCTCCGACCCCGGCTCGACACCCTCAAACCAGACATCCAGCGGCAGGTTGTTGGGGTTACCGTAGGTCAGACGGAAATCAAAGGTTCTCAGTGCATCGGCAGGATGGTTGAGATACAGCAGCAATTCTTCCTGTGTCGGCTCGCGATGCAGATGCTGATGCAGCGCTTCGCGCTCTGCATCAAAATCGACTTCGGGCAGGGAATCAAGCGGTGAACGCTCCGTGCGTCTGGCAATCGTCTTTTTCCAGTCATCGCCGAAAGCGCTCTGGTACACCCAGTCAGCCGGGAATCCCAGAGGCAGTTTGCCATACTCACCCAGCAGCAAGCCGCGGAAAGCATCGTTGCAATCCTGGTAAATCATCAGGCGTGCGTCCTGCATTTCCTTGGTCAGCGAGTCCTCCGGGTTGCTGGTGACATGCTCCAGCACATCCAGCAGGTTCTGCACAGCACCATCGCCGCCGCGCCGGTGGGCACCGGTTACGGCCAGGAAGGCGGTATTCCATGTGATCTGTGAACCGGGGGTCACATCATGGTAGTGAACGATCTGGCGCGCGCCAGCAAGGAAACGCAGCATCTGCGGAAGCAGGTGGATGTAACCCTGGTCAAGGGCTCCCTGCTGTGAAGAAGACGTTGCGCCGCCCGGCATACCGTGGCTGACGACATCATAGTCAATGCCCTGGAAGTATGGCGCGGTGTAGCGGTCATAGTAAGGCATGATCTGCTTGAGCACGAAATTACCCTCGCGGATCATCCGCTTGTTCAGGCTGGTTTTCAGACCCAGTTCTTCAAGGTACGCGGCGGTGGAAAGGACTTCGCCCTGCCCGTACCAGCGCGTGGCAGCGCCCATCGAGGTATCGATAATGTGGGCGCCAGCCTTGGCTGCTTCAGCCACGGCAGGAACGAAGAGGCCGTCCGTGTAATGGCGGTGATGGTGCAGCACCAGTTCCGGCCATTTATTACGCAGCGCCATGACCAGGTCGCGCATGAAGTGCGGCGGGCAGTTGCCCGCCATATCCTTCAGGCCGAGGATGATATGTCTGGAAGCCTCTGCCAGATCCGATCCCAGAATCTGGGCGGTCTGGTTCAGGATTTCCTCGGTAACGCCAAGATAGTGCTCTACCGTGAAACCACGACCGTAACTGAGTGAAAGCGATGGCTCAAAAACCACGCTTGGCGTGTGCAGGATGACTTCTGCAAACGGCTTCATGTTTTCGATATGGTTCAGGAAGTCAAAGCTGCGGATGACATGAAACTCTTCGCAAATCTTTTCTGCCGTCGCATGCATGAGGTTACGCGGTTGCGGACGGTAACCGAGCACGTTGGTGGAGCGAACCAGGATCTGCTTCATGGTTTTCGGTGCAACCCGATTCATTTCTTTCGCCTCGACAAAAGGCGAAGTCATGTTGGCCATCAGGTTGACGTGGAAATGCGCGCCACCACCGGTTTCCAGCGAGAAGAAGTCGCAGTTGTCCAGGTATGGCGCAACCAGCAGATCTTCAGCCAGGCGGAAACGGTTGCCACTGTTGGACTGGGTATTGTCGCGGGTGGTGGTGTCCGTAAAGTGCACAGCACCGGAATCGCGGATGTAGTCAAGCAGCGCCTTCCTGTCACCACGGGGATAAGGGGACGGGGCATGGCGGATAGACGACGGGATGGACGGCAGAACCGGCTCAAACTTGGGCATGCGCGGCGAAGTACGGGTTCTGTATTCGCCAAGCTGCACAAAACGGTTGTAACCGAGGGCGGAAATATCCGCAATCAGTCTGGCCGTGCGCTCGGATTCGCGTGCGGCATCCGTGTAGTCCATCAGATCAGGATGGGCGGCAATAAAACGGGTATCGCATTCGCCCTGACGGAACAACGGGTTCCTGAGCACTTCGCGGTAGAACGGAATCGTGGTCTTGACGCCTGCCACCGTGTATTCGCTGAGCGCCCGATCCATGATGCCAAGCACTTTGTCCCACTCATGCGCGTAGGTAATCAGCAAGGTACCGGCAGAGTCATAGTTGGACGGGAATTCGTAACCCGCACTCATGTTGGAATCGATACGCACGCCTGGGCCACCAGGAGAAACGTAACGGCTAATCAGACCGGAATTGGGTGAAAAGCCTTTTTGCGGGTCTTCGCAGTTGATGCGAACCTGCATGGCGTGGTGGAAAGGCTGGGTATTTTCTTCGTTGAAACGCAACCTGCTGCCAAACGCAATGGCAATCTGCTCCTCAACAAGGTCGATACCATACCGGCATTCCGTGATGCCATGCTCCACCTGCAAACGGGTATTGACTTCAATCAGGTAAGGCTGTCCGTCAGCCGTCACCAGGAATTCGACCGTCGCCAGGGAATGGTAACCAACGGCCTTGACCAGACTGCGGGAATACCCTTTCAGGGTTTCACGCAATTCAGGCGTCATCATGACCCACGGTGACGGGGTGATTTCGACCAGTTTCTGGTTGTTGCGCTGCAGACTGCAGTCACGCTCGTCAAACGCGAAGACATTGCCGTACTTGTCGGCAATGACCTGAATCTCGATATGGCGAACATTGCGGAGGAATTTTTCCACATAAACGCGCGGGTTGCCAAAAGACGCCTGCGCCATCGTGGATGCCTTGAAAAAGGCGTCTTCCAGTCCGGCTTCGTCATGGACTTCAAAAATGCCGCGACCGCCGCCGCCGCCTTCTGCCTTGAGCATGATGGGAAAGCCGATCTCGAGGGCATTTCTCCGTGCTTCAGGCACATCCACGGCACCGTCTGAACCGGGAACGACCGGAATATTCAGCGTTTTGGCCAGTGCACGCACCTGCACCTTGTTGCCAAGCAACCTCATCGGCTCCTGCTCGGCACCAATAAAGATCATTCCGGCTTCTTTACAGATACGCGGGAAATTTTCATCTTCAGAGGCAAAGCCCCAACCCGGATGGATGGCAGCGATGCCACGCTGTTTGGCAAGCCTGACAATGCGTTCGACATCCAGGTAGGCACGCGGGTCTTCCCCAAGCAGCAGCAATTCCTGCGCGGCTGAAGCGGCGGGAGCCGTTTTGTCGATATCCGTAGCCGTCATCACTGCTACAGCATCAAAACTTTCACGAATAGAGCGGCAAATTCGTCGGGCAGGAATACCCCGGTTGGCTACCAGGATAGGCTTTCCCTTCAACTCCTTTACAACTTGCTCAAACGTTTTTCCGGACATTCTATTTCCTCTCTACAAACAAATAACCGCGCATGAAAGCGCGCGGCAACCAACTATCCCTTCCGGACAAATCAGATCCGGGCGAGACTCCCGCTAAAAATTTCATGAGTGCTTCCGTCAGAGGCCTGTAAGAGCAGACCTCCAGTGGGGCTTACACCACCCAGCAGGCCGCTGAGTGTGGTGCCGTCCGTGCCAGAGACGGTAACGTTTTCCCCTTTCCATGCCAGAAACGGCGCAGCCAGGTCAGGCAGCATTTTTGTCGCTGATTGGGCAAACGATTGACTATACGCAAAAATCGTTTCGTTTACAAGTGCCTGCCAAAGGGCAAAAGGGCCATGAGAAAAAATTTTTCCGTCCAGCGCCTGCAACAGCCCGGCGGGGGTTGCGCGCTCCCGGCGCAACTGCGCCTCATCAGGCAAAATGCAAAGGTTGACCCCCACGCCTGCCAGCAGGATGCCGTTCTTTTCTTCCACCAAAATGCCGGCTGTCTTGGCATCGTCCCGGTTCAACAAATCGTTGGGCCATTTGAGTTTCAGCGGATACCCCAGGCGATGAAAGGCGGTCGCCAGCAAAATGCCGGTCGCCAGGGCCGCCGCATCACTACGAAAAAGCGGCGCATCCGGCAAACGGAAGGTGGCATACAGATTGCCGCGCGGTGACTGCCAGTGCCGGCGAAACTGCCCTCGCCCGGCTGTCTGGCTTGTTGCCAGTACGGCACTCCATGCCGGAAACAGGCCTTTTTGCGCCAGGGCATGGCCAACGGCAAAAGTGGAAGTGACTTCGTTACAGAAATAAACCGGTGCCGGCACCTTGAAAAAAGCGGCCGCTGCCTCATCCGAATCCGGCATAACCGGCCCCAGGAGGGCATCGGCGCCAAAAAGCGCTTCAACCGAAAAGGGTGCGGCATCTTCGCCAAAACCATCCGCCAGGGCATAACAGCCTGCCTCTGCCGGATCATCAGGCAAAGCCATGCTGAGCAAACGGCTGGAAAAAGAAGCGGTTGGCATACGCCACTGTCTCATAGGAAAAGAGAGAAAAAACAAAGCCCTGACGATCTGTCGCCGTCAGGAAAACCATCAGAATATTATATATCCAACTTTCAGGCTCTGCTTTCATTAATTTGCCGTCCTCAAAAAACAGGAAAGGACGGGGGGCCTGACGCAACAAAGGGGAATGCAAAGCACTGCATTCCCCTTTGTCTGTTTTTCCGGGCAGTAACCCGGCCAGATCAGAACTTGATCTGGTCGTTGCTTTGCAACTGGTTCATCAGATCCTGTATCTGGGCACTGGCATCCTGACCACTCAGATGGACGTTGTCCATATGAATTGTCGCTACATCCTTATATGCACCGTCACCATCAATCACGCTCAGTTTTACCGTTGCGGTGGACTTGGCATCGTCCGCACCCACCAGTTCAAGCCGGAGAGCACCGCTATCCTTGCCCGTCAGCAGATCGCTCAGATCCAGTATATCGGCATTAACATCATCCCCCTTACCGAGGTGGAAGTCGGTAATGGTGTCGCCATGCACTTTGCCCGAAAGCGAATCCGCAGAGAACTTGAAGGTATCGCTGCCCAGACCGCCTGTGAGGATATTGTCCCCTGCGCCGCCGACGAGGATGTCGTCCCCGCCGCCACCAAAGAGAACGTCGTTGCCTGTCCCGCCCATCAGGATGTCATTGCCGTCACCCTCAACGGAAACGTTGTATTCCGCAACGTGCTCCAGGTTGGCAGTGCCGTCTTCATGGAAGAAGTAGTCGGCACCCGGCGCTGCCTTGCCTTCCGGCAGGTTGTCGCCAAAGAGGACGTCATCGCCGCCCTGTCCGTACAGGATATCGTCACCGGCACCGCCGATCAGGATGTCGTCACCTCCGCGCAGGTTGCCCTCCTTGTCATGGACGGTATCGCTTTGCCCAAGCAACTCATGGTTGTCGAGCATGAAGTGGCGCAAGTCATCCATGGTCCAGTTTGCCTTTGTGTTGTCGAGGTAGGCTTTGACGATATTCAACGAATCACCGGCAGCAAGGTCTGACGGCACCTTCCAGCCATGATCCGCAGCCCATTTTGCATCCAGCATGAAATCGGCATTGACGGCATCGCCAAAGATGATGTCGTTGCCTTCACCACCGTAAACCACATCGTTTCCGGTGTTTTCCGGATTCGGCATGTTGGAACCGGCCTCAATCGCAGCCAGCAGGTCGGCTGCGGTACTGATGGACTGCGCACCGCCTGTGTTGTCAAAGCCATTTAGGTAGGCTTGCGCCGAACTGCCGAGGCCGATGCCGATGGCATTGACGGCAATACCGCCTTTGTCCTTGAATGCCTCGATCAGACGGTCGTATGCCGCCCTGGACTGGTCTTTTTCCGTCGCGTTACTGCTGCTGCCATTGCCCCCGATCACACTGGTGCTGCCGCTCCACTTGCCGCCGCTGAGTGACTGGATATTGCCGCTGCTGTCAATACGGTATGCCGCATCTTTTGGCGCCGAGGAGGAACCATGATCCGTAATCAAGGTGCCTTTGGCATCATAATAGACCCAGTTACCCATGACATAGGTACTCGGCACAGTCAGTGTCACCGACCCGATCTTGCAGGTATCCAGATAGTAATACGTTGGCACGCCATCGGTCACAAAATACACGACATTGGCATTGCCCTGATCCTGTTTGCCCAGCCAGGCATTCGCCGAATTAAGCCCCGCCTCGTAGTTGGTGCCGCCCGTGGCCTTCATGCCAAGGATATTGCTTATCATATCCCCGCTGGTCCAGGTGACATTCTTGATATCTGTCCAAGAATTGCTGGAACCTTCCTTCCTGTACTGCAAGGTGTTACTACTGATACGGAACTCCCAACTGGAACTGTCATCAATAAAATTGCTCCGGCCATTATCGGAACCGGTCTTCGCGATGGTAACCGTTGCACCGCCAATTTCTACCGTCGTGAAACTGTTTTGCGAAGCCGTGCTGCTCTTTTTAAGGTCACTCTGGTTCAAGTCGCTGTCAGAGAAATTGTAGGACTGGTTCTGCGCGAAACCGATCACCGCGAAGTTGACGTTGCCGCCCTCTTTCCCGCCGTACTCGGCATATTGCTTGACCAGGTTCAGGAGGGCCAACTTGGCGGCATCCATATTGCCACTCATGCTGCCGGAAGTATCGACAACAACGGCAATGTTGTAGCTCTTGTAGACCGTTTCAAAGCCCATGCCGCCCGGATCGCTTATCAGTACATCATCGCCCTGGCTGCCGACAGTCGTTTCGCTGCCGGACGTGCCAATAATCGTCTTGGTCGGATCGATCCGGATATGAAGCTGCGCACTGTCAACGCCCCCCCTGCCGTCACTGATATTGTAGGCAACGCTGTCATTGAGCATTTCGACATTCTGGGAATTGGAACCAAAGAGCACTGTCAGCTTCGCCGCGGCTTCTGCACTCAGGTGCGGATCGCCAGTCTCGTACAGATGGTAAGTGTAAGTGCCATCCGCCGCCATTTCCACATAGCCGTAGGTGCCGTACAGATTGCCGGTCGTTGTGACGACAAGGGCATCTCCATCCGGATCGGTGTCATTGAGCAGCACATTGCCGCCAACACTCGGATGGTTTTCACCCACGGTCGCGTAATCGTCTGCGGCAACAGGCGCCACGTTGCCCCGCTCCACGTCAAAGGTGATGTTGCCGGTTGCCCGCGCAACATCACCATCCGCATCGGTGATCTGTACCGTCAGGGCCAGTCCCTGGCGCTCGCCGTCTATACCGGAAACAAAAGCCACATCGCCGTTTTCATACAGACGTACCGTATCGCCGTTGATAACGGCTTCATAGTATGCCGCGCCTTCCGCTTTGGTCGCTTCCACGAAGTCGCCATCGCCCAGCCTGACTTCGACCTTGGTTCTGGCAGCATCGTTGTCCGCCCCAAAATCCTTGTCCCAACTGCCGACAATCATTTCATCTGTACCGGCAACCAGGCCGCTGTTGCCCGCAATGGACAAGGTCGGGGCATCATCAACCACCGTGATGCTGCCCTGGCTGACCTCAGTTGCAGCCGACTCAGCACCGCCTGGCGCTTTGGCCTCAACACTGATAGCAAGGGATGAGAGGAGATCCTCGTTATAGTCTGCAGTGGCCGGATTGTCCTCTGCCGCATGGCCGACAGGTTTGTCCAGCGTGTACTCGAACTCGTACCGGCCTGCGATGAGCTTGCCTTCACTGTCAACGACGGCCTTGATGACCACACTGCCATTGTCTGTCTGGATGGCCTTGTTCAGGTTCTCTGCGGAACCGGCCTTGAGCACGATTTCCTTGCCGTCGATGGTCACCGTAATCGTGGTGTACGCCTTTTCAACGGTAATCGTGCCGCTGGCTTTCACATCCGGTATGCCGGTGCCATCAAGATGCCATGCGCCGGTACCGTCAGCCAGCGCCGACTCGTGAACAAATGCATCTGCCAGCGCAACGGTAACAACCGGTGGCTCATTGTCAACGACAACCGAGCCTCTGCCGTAATCGCCATCGTTATCCCGCATTTCAAAGGCAAATTCAAGATTAACCGAATTACCGGCGGCATCCACCAGATCGTAAGCCTTGTACTGGATGAAATCCCACACGCCTGCTGCATTCATATAGGCCTCAAAGATCGTCTCTCCGTCAACGATACCCTTGATATAAGTGCTGTCTGCATTGACTTCCAGCCTGACATCCTTCAGTTGCTGCACGCCGTTGTCGTCTGTAGCCCTGATTTTGTACTCGCCCTGGTCTGCCGCAAAACGGAAGCTGTCGGCAACAACCCCATCGGAGCTTGTCGCACCCGCTGCCCCCTTGGCCTCGCCTTTTTCATAGTAGATCACTTCACCCGGATCAAGCACATCAAACTGGAGGCCCTTGAGGTTGAAATCACTGTTGTCCTGTTTTGCCGCATTGCCGTTTGGCGCAGCCGCAATCACGATGGCGTCAAACCCGCCGGCGATCTTGGCCAGATCGGTTGAATAATTGCCGCCATCCGCGGTTGAGGTAAAGAGATGCCTGCCGACTTCCTCGCCATCACGATAGAAGATGATGACACCGCTTTCCCTTTCGCCACCAAAGAAAGCATCCATATTCAGGGTAACGCCAAACGCCAGGCCATCAAGCTCGACATAAAGCGCCTCAGCAGTCTGGGTCGCGGCATCATAATGAATTTCGTTAAAACGATCTTCGCCCTGACCCGGCACAGCAGAATCAATTATGCCGATTCCCTTGCCCGAGCGGATGAAGAGATTGCCGCCAGACGCAAAACTGTCGGCAATCACGCTGCTCGTGATCGTGTTGCCGTCATATTTCACCGTACCGGCGGTAATGGTCATGCCATTCATCTGCAGGGACGCGACCGTCCTGTCACTTTTCTCGCCGCTGAAACTGGTTGGGTCTCCGTAGCTGAAGAAATTGGCAGGCAGGGTTTCGCCCGGTGTCCAGGTGACGCTGCCGTGGGACTCACCACCAGTCGGGATATCGTCTTTGACATTGACCGTAACCGTGCCGTCTGCCGTATTGCCCTGAGCAT
>JAVBTJ010000087.1:0-28878 GCA_031556215.1 Oxalobacter sp. | reverse complement strand
ATGATGCTGGAACTGAAGAGGGGAAATATTGACCGCTATCCGGATATCAATGCCCTGTTCTTCCTTCCAGATGCGGGCCTGGCGGCAGGCTTGATCCAGGGTCCAGATCCCCAGGAACTTGATGAAGCCGGTGCGCTCGGCGACAGGGATAAACTCGGAAGGCGAAATCAGTCCCTGTGTCGGGTGTTGCCAGCGGATGAGCGCCTCACATCCGATCAATTCCCCTGTTTTCAGGGAAAGCTGGGGTTGGTAGGTCAGGAAAAATTCCCCGTTTTCCAGCCCTTTTTCCATATCCGCATCCAGCTTTTTCCGGTTTGCCATATCAGCGGACATTTTGGCATGGTAAAACGCGTAGTCTGAGTGGCCTTTTTCCTTGATGCTGTAAAGCGCGGTATCGGCGCGCCGGAGCATTTGTGATGCCGTCTGGCCATCGGTGGGGTAAATCGCGATGCCGATACTGGCTGTCAGGCGCAATGTCGCCATGCCGATATCCAGTGGCTTGCGGATGGCAGCCTGGATTTTCTGGGTAATGTTTTCAACATTTTCCGGCGAGCCGATGTCATTTAAGAGCGTAATAAAGGTATCTTCCGTCCGGTGGATGATCGTATCGGTTTTGCGGATGACAAACTGGATACGGTTGCCGATTTCATCCAGCACTTCATCGCCGATTTCATATCCAAAGGCGTCATTGACCTCCTTGAAGGCGTCGACGTCGATATACATGACAGCAAATTTCTTGCCGGTATTTTCGGCGCGGGCGATTTCCTTGTCGATCACCTGCCGGGAAAGGGCGCGCCGCTGGCGGATGTGATAAAGGCTCTGGAACTGGTATGCCAGGATGGTCAGCACCAGAAAGAAAAGGATGCCGCCGCCTGTCAGGACAATCAGGAAAAGCAGGTGCTCCGGTTGGGACAGCAGGGCTGAGGCATCAATGGCGGTTATCAGCTTGATTCCCCCGTCTGTAATCTGGGTCGTCATGACATAAACAGGGGATGGCTGCTCGCCAATTTGCATGAGGTTGGGATTGTTTCCTTCCTCCCACGGCGTGATGGGCAGTGCCGGGAATTGCGTCCGGTTGTAACGATTTATCCGGATGTCTTCCGGAAGCTGGTGAACAGGAGAATTCGGCAACGACATCATTTCAAGCCGATGGTCGGTGGCCTGGATAATGACGCCATATTCGTCAACCAGCATGCCGTTTACCTGGCTTACCAGGTTGGACAAATAGGAAAGATTGACCTTGCTGGCGATAACGCCCGCAACGTGATTGTCCTGATAGATGGGTGATGCAAAAAACAGGCCCGGAACTTTGCTGTGGCTCCCGACAGCATATTGGTGCCCTTTTTTTCCACGGATACCATCAATAAAATAGCTTCTGTAAGCAAAGTCGGCACCGACAAAACTGCCCGGTTCGGATGCATTCGAAGCGGCAATGGTGATGCCGTCTTTTTTCACGATCCAGATATTGTTGATGACATCGGTTGTCTTGACGGACTGGGACAATTCTTCGTTCATCAGTTTTAGCCGCGGCTGGTTTTCGTAGTATGCCCGGCGTTTTTCTTCGGGGAGGTGGCTGACGGAAAGACGGGGGTTTTCGCTGATAACAGCGTCTCTGATATTTTCATAGCGGCCGAGCAGGTCGGTGACGTATTGCAACAGCATGATGGTCCGGCTCAGCCCGTTTTTCAGGTCATTGATGCCGTGCATGGCCTGCTGCTCAATGGCCTGCTTGTTTTTTTCTTTTTGCCAGGTGGTATAGACATAGGTCGAAACGCAGGCAACAACAAGCCATATCGCAGAGGCGAACAGAAAGAAAAAAATAAAAGGCCGGCGTTTCAGGGACTTGGCAGTCATCGTTATCTGTAGGGGGCAGATATTAAAGTCAAAAGGATAGCTTACCCGTTATATCACTGATACTGGCGGTAAAACAGATATCCGATTGTCAAGTCTGCCCAAAATACCATAAAACGGGGCGGGAACAAAATATCTGAAATGGATGAGGGCAGCGTCCGGGCTTTGCCCTCATCCGGTGTGACGGCCTACTTCTTTTCGGGAAGCAGCCGTGTCTGTCCGTTCATGTAGGGTTGCAAAACGGTCGGGATCGTGACGCTGCCGTCCGCCTGCTGGAAGTTTTCCAGAAGGGCGACAAGCGTGCGTCCGACCGCCAGCCCGGAACCATTCAGGGTGTGAACCAGTTCCGGGCGGCCTTTATCGTTTCTGAAACGTGCCTGCATCCGGCGTGCCTGGAAGGCTTCGCAGTTGGAAACAGACGAAATTTCCCGCCAGGTGTTCTGGGATGGCAGCCAGACTTCCAGGTCATAGGTTTTGGCAGCAGAAAATCCCATATCCCCGGTAGAGAGGGCGACAACCCGGTAGGGAAGCCCCAGTTTTTCCAGAATCCGACCCGCATTTCTGACCATGTCTTCCAATGCCTCGTAGGATTTTTCCGGGTGGACAATCTGAACCATTTCCACCTTGTCAAACTGGTGCATCCGGATCATGCCGCGCGTATCGCGACCATAACTTCCGGCTTCCGAACGGAAGCAGGGGGTATGAGCGGTCAGTTTGATAGGCAGATCATCGGCAGGAAGGATTTCATCCCTTACCATGTTGGTCAGGGTCACTTCAGAGGTCGGGATCAGGTAAAGATTTTCCTCATTACTTTCCTGCCCGCCTTTTTTTGCTGCAAAAAGGTCGCTTTCAAATTTGGGAAGCTGCCCCGTCCCGAAGAGGCTTTCCGCATTGGCGATATAAGGGGTATAGCATTCGGTGTAACCATGCTCGCTGGTTTGCACATCCAGCATGAACTGGGAAAGGGCGCGGTGAATGCGTGCCATTGCACCTTTCATTACGCAAAAACGGCTGCCGGTGATTTTCGTGCCGGATTCAAAATCCAGCCCCAGCGGCGCGCCGACGTCAACGTGGTCTTTAATTTCAAAGTCGAATTCACGCGGTGAACCAACGCGGCGGACTTCCTGGTTGGCCGATTCGTCTGCGCCGACCGGTACGGACTCATGCGGCAGGTTGGGAATGTTCTGGATCAGCTCGTTTAATCTGGCCTGGATTTCAGCCAGCCTGGTTTCATTGGCTTTCAGGTTGTCTCCCAGGCCGCTAACTTCAGCCATCAGGGAGGAGGTATCCTCCTTTTTGCCTTTCAGGATGCCAATCTGCTTGGAAAGTGAATTCCGTTTGGCCTGCATGTCTTCTGTTTGCGTCTGTATCTGTCTGCGTTCCTGTTCAAGCGCATTAAAGGCAGGTATGTCCAGTTCAAAGTGACGGTTTTTCAAACGCGTGGCGACAGCTTCAATGTCTTTGCGGAGAAGTTGGATATCGATCATGGCTGATGAGGATAAAAAACTATCATTGTAGCGCCCGCCGACCATTTTGACTGTGAATTCGTCAATTAAAGAAACCCTTTTCCTGCAAGGTGAGCCACAAAGCCGGTTTGCGGTAGACGGAGGGAAAATAGACATTTACTTGACGCCATTATCTTGTAATAATGATTCCCCCTGCTGTACATGGGGAAGTGGGCAGATTTTCCCTTTGATATCAAGGGCGATTCAAAAGGGATCGGCTCATTTTGTTGCAGAAAAAGCCATTTTTCTGTCGATTTGCAATTTTTTAGAATGGATGACTCAATGAAATTAAGAAGTCTCAATGATTTTCTGGAAGGGGTTAAACAACGTGACCCCAATCAGCCTGAGTTTCACCAGGCTGTAACAGAAGTGATGGAAAGTCTCTGGCCTTTCCTTGAAAAAAATCCGCGTTATGCACAAAAAGGTCTTCTGGACCGCCTGGTAGAACCTGAACGCTTTATCCAGTTCCGGGTTTCCTGGGTTGACGACAATGGCAATGTCCATGTCAACCGTGCCTACCGCATCCAGCACAATTCAGCCATTGGCCCGTTTAAAGGGGGCATGCGCTTCCATCCTTCCGTCAATCTTTCCATTTTGAAGTTCCTGGCTTTCGAGCAGACCTTCAAGAATGCGTTGACAACCCTGCCGATGGGTGGCGGTAAAGGCGGTTCGGATTTTGATCCGAAAGATCGCAGTGAAAACGAAATCATGCGCTTTTGCCAGGCACTCGTGACCGAGCTGTATCGTCATATCGGATCTGATACGGACGTTCCGGCAGGCGATATCGGTGTTGGCGCGCGTGAAGTCGGCTTTATGATGGGCATGCACAAAAAACTCACCAACCGGACTGACTGCGTCTTTACCGGCAAGGGCCTCAGCTATGGCGGTTCCCTGATCCGTCCGGAAGCGACCGGCTATGGTACGGTTTATTTTGTTGAGGAAATGCTCAAGCGGGTGAACAAGAACATCACTGGCATGAGAGTGTCTGTTTCCGGTTCCGGTAACGTTGCGCAATATGCCATTCAAAAATGCATCCAGCTTGGCGCAAAAGTGGTTACCTGTTCGGATTCCGGCGGCACGGTTGTGGATGAAGAGGGTTTCACCGCAGAAAAACTGGCTATCCTGATGGAAATCAAGAATGTCCAGTATGGCCGTTGCAGCGAATATGCCGCCAAGATTGGCGCCAAATTTGTTCCCAAGGCGACGCCGTGGCACGTTCCGGTCGAAATCGCTTTGCCATGTGCAACGGAAAACGAGCTTCATGAAGCTGACGCAAGAACGCTGATCAAAAATGGTCTTGTCAGCGTGGGCGAAGGAGCCAACATGCCTTCCACCGCAGAAGCTGTACGGTTGTTTGAAGAAGCGCGCATTCTGTATGCCCCGGGTAAAGCCAGCAATGCAGGTGGTGTGGCAACTTCCGGTCTTGAAATGTCCCAGAACGCACTGAGACTGTCCTGGTCCCGTGAAGAAGTTGATCGTAATCTGAACAACATCATGAAAAACATCCACAATGCATGCGTTCAGTATGGAGCACGTCCTGATGGCACAATCAGTTATGTCAATGGTGCGAATATCGCTGGCTTTGTCAAGATTGCTGATGCAATGCTTGCGCAAGGTGTTATTTAAGCGAAGTCTTTCGCAGGAAGAGGGGCTGGTTTTCCAGCCCCTTTTTCATTCGTTGGCTTATTTTTTGCCTGCTTTCCTGTCCAGTTCTGCCAGCCAGGCCAGTTTTTCGCCGATTTTTCCTTCCAGTCCCCTCGGTGTGGGCCGGTACCAGTGTGGCTCAGCCATGCTCTCCGGTAAATAGGTTTCCCCGGCGGCAAAAGCTTCCGGCTCGTCATGCGCGTAACGATAGCGCTTCCCGTAGCCGAGTTCCTTCATCAGCTTGGTCGGCGCATTGCGGAGGTGTTCCGGCACCGGGCGAGTCCTGTCCTTGCTGACAAAGGCGCGGGCGGCATTGTATGCCGTATAGACCGCATTGGACTTTGCTGCGCAGGCCAGGTAAATGACGGCTTCGGCCAGTGCCAGTTCGCCTTCCGGCGATCCCAGCCTTTCATAGGTTTCTGATGCATCCAGCGCCAGCCGCAACGCACGGGGGTCGGCAAGACCAATATCTTCCGTCGCCATGCGGATAATGCGCCGGGCTAGGTAGCGCGGGTCAGCGCCGCCATCCAGCATTCGGACAAACCAGTACAGGGAGGCATCCGGGTTGGAGCCGCGAACGGATTTGTGAAGGGCGGAAATCTGGTCGTAAAAATTGTCTCCGGCATTATCAAAGCGCCTGACGACATCCCCCAGCGTTTCACCGAGCAGTACCGCATCAATTTCAGTTTGCCCTTTGACTTCCGCCGCATGTGCTGTTATTTCCAGCGAATTCAGGAGGCGCCGCGCATCCCCATCCGCGCTGGCAACCAGCATTTTCCCGGCATCCAGCGTGATGGAAAGCGTGCCGAGTTCCCGCTCCAGCGCCCGGTTCAGCAGGGAAAGCAGGTCGTCCTCTTCCAGGGGGCGAAGCACATAGACCGCCGCGCGTGACAGGAGCGCATTATTGACTTCAAAAGAGGGATTTTCTGTTGTCGCGCCAATAAAGGTAAAAAGGCCGCTTTCAACATAGGGTAAAAAAGCATCCTGCTGGCTTTTATTAAAGCGGTGCACCTCGTCCACAAACAAGATGGTTCGCCTGCCGGATTGGCTCTGGATGAACTGGGCGCGTTCAACCGCTTCCCGGATATCCTTTACGCCAGATAAAACAGCGGAAAGCGCGATAAATTCGGCATGAAAGCCATTTGCCATCAGGCGGGCAAAGGTGGTTTTTCCCACCCCTGGCGGCCCCCATAAAATCATGGAGTGCGGCTCCCCGGATTCAAAGGCAACACGCAGGGGTTTTCCCGGCCCCAGCAGATGCTGCTGGCCGACCATATCCTCAATGGATGCAGGGCGAAGGCGTTCTGCCAAAGGAGCCAGTGTCATGACAAAAATGGGTAGATAAAAAGAATAGTCTAGCCGATAGCCGGGCATCATGACAAAGAAAGCGCTAATATCATGCAGACCGTTTTACTTTGGGACGAATAAAATGACTTTTTCAGATGCAAAGGCTGCCCCCGAAGGCAGCAACCTGGATGAGGAAAAACTGGAGAGCCAGATCATCCATCAGGGACTCTTTTTTGATGTTTATCGCGACAAGGTTCGCCTGCCGGATAACGAAACTTCCCTGCGTGAATACATTCGCCATCCGGGAGCGGTTGTGGTTTTACCCATGCTGGACGATGGCCGCCTGCTGCTGGAAAGGCAGTTCCGTTATCCGCTGGATCGGGTTTTTCTTGAGTTTCCGGCGGGGAAAATCGACAGGGGGGAAACGCCATTGACCTGTGCGAAAAGGGAACTGATGGAAGAAACCGGTTACACGGCATCAGGCTGGCAGTTTGTCTGCACGGTGCATAATGCAATTGGCTATTCTGACGAAGTGCTCTATATCTATCTGGCAAAGCGGCTCCAACCCGGAAAAGATTCACCGGATGCGGAAGAATTTATTGAAACGTTTTCGGTAACCTTGCCGCAATTGCTTGAATGGGTGAAAGCGGGGCAGGTAACCGATGCAAAAACCATTATCGGTGCTTTTTGGCTGGAAAAAATCCAGGCCGGGCAGTGGGAGCCATCCGATGCCGCATGAAACTGTAATCGGCTTTTCACGGACAGCAAGTTAAGAGGCTTGAGCCAAATCAGCGGTTCCTATGCTAAAATGAAAAGTTGCACAGGCAGGATATAAAGCCAGCAGGGTTTTCAGGCTGTCTTGTGCAATCCACTGTTTTTAACTGAAATAGGAAGAAGTAATGGCAACTGGTACTGTTAAATGGTTCAATGATGCAAAGGGTTTTGGTTTTATTACGCCGGATGATGGTAGCGAAGATGTGTTCGCGCATTTTTCCGCTATTAAATCCGAGGGTTTTAAATCTCTCAAGGAAAACCAGCGCGTTTCCTTTGAAATCACCGCCGGCCAGAAAGGCAAGCAGGCATTGAATATCGAAGCAGCCTGAGCGAAGGCGTGATTCGTGGTAACCCCGCCGGTGCGGGGTTTTTTTATGGCGTCGCTGATTAAAGGGCTTTAGGAGCGAATCGCCTTATTCCGTCCCGATCAATTGCCGGACAATGTCTGGAAGCGGGGAAGATTTTCCGGTGCTTCTGTCGACCCATACGACCCTTGCGCCACCACGGGCGCATATCGTATCGGGAGTGTCGGTACGGCGGATTTCCTGTACGATTTCAAAGCTGGTTCGGCCTGGAGCACCAGCATAAGTGCGGACTTCCAGTTCCCCCGGATAGGCCAGCGCGACCATGAATGAGCAGTGGGCATTGACGACAACCGTTTCCATCCCGGCATTTTTTTCGCGGCCAATAAAGGAGTACCATTCAATGCGCGCCTGCTCAAGATAACGGAAATAAACGGTATTGTTGACATGGCCCATTGCATCCATGTCTCCCCAGCGAATCGGTATGATCGAGGTGTAGACATGCTTCATATTTTCAAGAGGGTCTTTTTTCATCGTGTTTTCATTCCATCCGGTCTGTCAAGAAAAGCCTGCAGCCGATATGATTACATGTTTACAGCCTATTTCGTATCCTGTCCGGCAAAAATGAAACCGGAACAGGCCATTTGCCCCAGAAGATGATGGAAAACCGACCGGCATTATCAGACTCGCGTGACACAATGGCATATGACATTGTGATTGTCGGCGCAGGCCCCGCCGGGCTGTCTGCCGCAATTCGCCTAAAGCAGTTGTCTCTTGAAAAAGGAAGGGAGCTGTCGGTCTGCGTGCTTGAAAAAGGATCAGAGCCGGGTGCGCATATCATTTCCGGCGCCATCATGGACCCGAAAGCACTGGATGAACTGTTACCCGGATGGCGCGAAAGCGGGGCACCGCTATTCATGCCGGTTTCAGAGGATCGTTTTCTTTTTCTTTCCCGGGCAAAGGCGTTTCAGACGCCTGCCGCCCTGCTTCCCCCGGCAATGAAAAATACGGGAAATGGCCTGGTTTCCCTTTCGCGTCTTGTACGCTGGCTTGCCGGGCAGGCCGAAGCGCTGGGTGTTGATGTTTTTCCGGGTTTTGCCGCAACCGAAATCCTTTATTCGGAGCAGGGCGCCGTCAAAGGTGTGGCAATCGGGAGTGTCGGTATCGGGAAGGACGGGAAGAAAACCCCGGCATACCAGCCGGGCGTGGAAATCCTGGCGGCTTATACGCTTTTTGCCGAAGGCGCGAGAGGACAGTTAGGCCGGCAACTGGTTGCGCAGTTTTCACTGGATGCGGCGTGTGACCCGCAAAGTTATGCCATCAGCCTGAAAGAAATATGGCAGGTTCGCCCGGAAGTGCATCAGGCCGGACTGGTGATCCATACGGCAGGATGGCCGCTGGATAAGGCAACGTATGGCGGGACGTTTTTATACCACATGCCGGAAAACCGGGTGGCAATCGGGATGATGGCCGGGCTGGATTATGGCAACCCCTACCTTTCCCCCTACGCTGAATTCCAGCGTTTCAAGACACATCCCGCTATTGGTTGTTTCCTGGATGGCGGCGAGTGTATCGAGTATGGCGCCAGGGCTATTGCAGCAGGGGGATTACAGGCCTTGCCGTCGCTGGTGTTTCCGGGAGGCGCGCTTGTCGGCTGCAATGCCGGGTTCATGAATGGCGCGCGTCTCAAGGGCATTCACACCGCCATCAAGTCGGGGATGCTGGCTGCCGAGTCGGCCTGGGGTGCGGTGGAAGAAGGCCGAAGCCAGGATATCCTTGAGACGTACCCCAGTTTGTTTCGCCAGTCCTGGCTGCATGAAGAATTGTACCGCGCCCGTAATTTCAAGCCCTGGATGGGCAAAGGACTGTTGCCGGGTGCTTTCATGTTTGGTTTTGACCAGGTTGTCCTGCGGGGGAAGGCGCCGTGGACGCTCCATCGCAGTCGTCCTGATTATGCAGGCCTGAAAACGGCCGCATCCTGCCAGCCTTATCCATATGACAAGCCGGATGACGTGCTGAAACAGGATATTCTCTCGTCACTTTACCTTTCCGGTACGCATCATGCGGAAAACCAGCCTTCCCACCTCCTGTTGAAAGACGATGCGATCCCGGTTGCGGTTAATTTAAAGCAGTATGCAGGGCCGGAGTCGCGCTATTGCCCGGCGGCGGTCTATGAATTTGTCACGAACCATGAAGGCACTTCCCATCTTCGTATCCATGCCGCCAATTGCCTGCACTGCAAAACCTGCGACATCAAGGATCCGACCCAGAATATTACCTGGGTTGCGCCTGAGGGAGGGGATGGCCCGGAATACCAGAACATGTAGTTGACGGCGGTTTTGGCGGCTTTTTTCCTGAAAACATTCACGAAAAACAAAAAGTTATTTGCGAATGTTTTTTTTCTCCGGAAAAATGTTTTACCATTCGCTTATATGGATTTTTCGGCCTTTATTTTGCCGAAGAGCAACATTTCGTCGGATTGTATTATTACAAGGATATGCAATGCCAGAAACCATCATGCCGAATGCCGCTTTCCAGGCGCTGATTGCCGGAGACCATCATGACCCGTTTTCCATTTTGGGAATGCACCGGGAAAGGGGGCGGCTTCTTGTCCGGGCGCTCATCCCGGGGGCATGGGGTGTTGCCGTCATCGAAACCGAAAGCGGCGAGAAGGTGGCAGATCTTCCCCGGATAGGCAGCAGCGCGCTGTTTGAGGGGGGTATCGACAATCGCCGGGAAAGCTTCCCTTATCGCCTGCGGATCAATTGGGGCGAGCATGAGCAGGACATGGAAGATGCCTACCGCTTCCATAATGTCCTGGGTGACATTGATGTCTGGCTGCTGGCGGAGGGAACGCATCATCGTCCCTACGAAAAAATGGGAGCCCATCCAGGGGAGTTTGAGGGCGTACAGGGCGTGACCTTTGCCGTTTGGGCCCCCCATGCCAGAAGAGTGTCGGTTGTCGGCAGTTTTAACGACTGGGACGGACGGCGGCATATGATGCGATACCGCGTGGAGTGCGGTATATGGGAAATTTTCATTCCGCATCTTGCACCGGGTGATTTATACAAATACGAGATCAAGACGCAATCCGGGGATATCCTCTTAAAGGCCGATCCCTTTGCCTTTCGCGCAGAGGTGCGTCCTGATACGGCATCGATCGTGCACTGGCTCCCTGAAATTTATCCTTCACGGGAAGACCGCAAAAAAGCCAATGCGCTGGATGCGCCTGTCAGCATATACGAGGTTCATCTTGGGTCATGGCGAAAAAAGGACGGCTGGCGCTGGCTGACGTACAAGGAGCTCTCGGAACAGTTGATTCCCTATGTCAGGGATCTCGGATTTACCCATATTGAGCTGTTGCCTATATCAGAGCATCCCCATGATGGCTCGTGGGGATATCAGCCTATTGGCCTTTATGCGGCGACATCCCGTTTTGGAACACCGGACGAGTTCCGGGATTTTGTCAAAACAGCGCATGACAACGGCATTGGCGTGATCCTTGATTGGGTACCAGCCCATTTCCCGGCAGATTCTCACGGGCTGTACCGTTTTGACGGTACCAGTCTTTATGAGCATGAAGACCCGCGCGAAGGGGTTCACCAGGACTGGGGCAGCATCATCTACAACTATGGGCGCAAGGAAGTCCGTAATTACCTTGTCGGCAATGCGCTTTACTGGATTGAACGCTACGGCATCGATGGCTTGCGGGTGGATGCGGTGGCTTCCATGCTGTACCGGGACTATAGCCGCGCGCCCGGCGAGTGGATTCCGAACGAGTACGGCGGACGGGAAAATCTGGAGGCCATCGCCTTTTTGCGCCGGATGAACGAGGTTGTCGGAACCGAGAGAAAAGAGGCTGTCACGATGGCGGAGGAATCCACCAGTTTTCCCGGTGTTTCCCGTCCCGTCTGGGATGGTGGACTGGGGTTTCACTACAAGTGGAACCTGGGATGGATGAACGATACCCTGCTGTATATGCATGAAGACCCGGTATACCGGAAATATCATCATGACAAGCTGCGTTTTGGCATCATGTACGCTTACTATGAAAATTTCATTTTGCCGCTTTCCCATGATGAGGTTGTGCATTGCAAGGGGTCGCTGATAGGCAGGATGCCCGGAGACGAATGGCAGCGCTTTGCCAATCTTCGTTGCTACTATGGTTTCATGTGGGGATATCCCGGGAAAAAGCTGCTTTTCATGGGCGGGGAAATCGCGCAGTATTCGGAATGGAACGCCGATGGCAGCGTAGAGTGGAATTTGCTCGAATACCCTCTGCACGCGGGGGTTTCCCGCCTGATCCGGGACCTCAATGCGGTTTACACCCATTATCCGGCGCTCTACAAGCGGGATTTTGAATCCGGCGGGTTTGAGTGGATCATCCATGACGACATCGACAGTTCGGTCATTTCGTTCATGCGCTGGGACGGGGAGGGGCATTTTGTCATCGTCGTTTGCAACTTTACGCCGGTGCCACGGCAGGGATACCGCATCGGTGTGCCAAAGCCGGGCTGGTACCGGGAAATCATCAATACGGATTCCCCTGTCTACGGGGGCAGTGGCATGCATAACGGCGAACTGGAGGCGCAGCAGGTATGGTCAAATCACCACGACTTCTCGCTGGAGATCACCGTGCCGCCGCTGGCAACCTGCATGTTCATCTGGAAGGAGTGACGTATGGCCTTCAGTGATCTGGACAAGCTGGAACCGGGTTCGCATTTTCCGCTGGGCGCGAACTGGGATGGCAAAGGCGTCAATTTTGCCCTTGTCGCGCCTCATGCCGAATTTGTCGTGCTCTGTGTTTTTGATACGACCGGTCAGCATGAGGTCAAGCGCTACCTGATACCGTTTATGGAAGAAGGTATCTGGCATGGCTATCTGCCGGATGCCCAACCCGGGATGGTCTATGGTTACCGGGTCGCCGGGCCCTATCGTCCCGAACTGGGGCATCGCTTCAATGTCAACAAATTGCTTCTGGATCCTTATGCCCGGCGGATTGTCGGCACATTCAAGGGAGAAGAGGATTTCCGCGATGACAACCTGATCGACACCGCCGCCATTGCCCTGAAGGGGCTGGTCGTCCATGAGGAATACGACTGGGAAGGCGTGGCCCGCCCGAATATCCCGGTTGGGGAAATGATTCTTTACGAACTGCATGTCAAAGGATTTACCCGGCTTCATCCCGAGGTGCCACCCGAATTGCAGGGAACCTATGCCGGCATGGCGCATCCGGCGGTACTGGATTACCTTCAGAAATTGGGGATTACTTCTGTCAGCCTGTTGCCGGTGCATGCCAGGGGTGATGAGCCGCGTTTGCTGAAAATGGGATTGAGCAATTACTGGGGATATGCCTCCATTGGCTTTTTTGCCCCGGAGAACCGCTACTGGTCGGGGAGAGAAGGAACCACACCCCTCTCGGAATTCCGCGATATGGTCAAGGCGCTGCACAGCAGGGGGATTGAGGTGATTCTCGATGTGGTTTACAACCACACGGTGGAGGGCGGAAAAGACGGCTCCATGCTGAGTTTCAGGGGAATTGACAATGCCGTTTACTATCATCTCGTGCCGAACAGCCGCTCTGAGTATATCGACTGGTCCGGTTGCGGAAATTGCCTGAACCTGGGGCATCCCAGGGTATTGCAGATGGTGATGGATTCCCTCAGGTACTGGGTCGAGGAAATGCATGTGGACGGGTTCCGCTTTGATCTTGCCCCGATTATGGGGAGGGAAAAGGAAGCCTATTCCGCTTCGTCCGGTTTTTTTACTGCCATCATGCAGGATCCGATCCTCTCTCGCGTCAAGAAAATTGCCGAGCCCTGGGATCTTGGCCCCAATGGTTATCAACTGGGATACCTGCCATCCGGCTGGATGGAGTGGAATGATGTCTACCGGGACACCATGCGTGCGTTCTGGCTGCACCAGTGGCCGACGCTTGGCGAATTTACCAAACGCTTTGCCGGTTCGAGCGATATTTTCAAGCATGACGGGCGGATGCCTTCTGCTTCGGTCAATTTCATTACGGCCCACGACGGTTTTACCCTGCAGGATCTGGTGAGCTACAACCACAAGCATAATGAGGCAAACGGCGAAGACAACCGGGACGGGAGTAATAAAAACCATAGCTGGAACTGCGGTGTGGAAGGCCCCGCAACCGGCGCCAGTGTCAATGCGCTGCGTATGCAGTACAAGCGTGCCATGATGGCAACCCTGCTGTTTTCACAGGGAACGCCCATGCTGCTGGCGGGGGATGAACTGGGGCAGACCCAGGGCGGGAACAACAATGCCTACTGCCAGGATAATGAGACAACCTGGCTGAACTGGCAGGATGCCGATGCCGGGTTCATGGAGTATGTATGCGAACTGATTCGTCTGCGAAAGCAGTATCCTGCGCTGGGTTATGCACGGTGGTTTGAGGAAGAATCCGTGGCGCTGGCGAGCGCGGAGTTCACCATCCGGTGGCTTTCCTGTTCCGGCGTAGAGATTGCGGGAGATACCTGGAATAACAAAAGCAACTATTGCATGGGTGTTTTGATCCGCACCAGCGGTAAATCACGCGATTGCCTGGTTCTGATGAATGCGTCAGCGCAGGATGTGATTTTCCGCTTGCCTGCCGGGCGCTGGCAACTGGAAATGGATAGCGATGGCAAGATGGAAAAAGGGGCGCCGATGGAGTTTCAGGCGCTTTTGCAACCCCACACTATATTGCTGGCAGTTCCCCGCTAAACTTGATAACATAGATCAGAAATAGTTTCACTGCGGAAAGCTTGCATACAGTTGATGAAGCGGGATTGTCGGCTGTTCTTTAGACAGGAGAGCAAACATGTCTGTTCAGACGATATCAACAAAACCAGCCGCCGGGCAGGAGCCTGGCACCTCTGGCTTGCGCAAAAAAGTTGCGGTTTTCCAACAGCCGCACTATCTCGAAAATTTCGTCCAGTCGATCTTCGATTCGCTTGATTCGCCTTCAGGGCAGACCCTGGTTCTGGGGGGCGATGGACGCTTCTATAACCGGGTTGCGATCCAGACGATTTTGCGCATGGCGGCAGCCAATGGCTGGGGCAGGGTGCTGGTCGGGCAAAACGGCATTCTTTCCACACCGGCAGTGAGCTGCATTATCCGGAAATATGCGGCCTATGGCGGTATTGTCCTGTCTGCCAGCCACAATCCCGGTGGCCCTGATGGGGATTTCGGCATCAAGTACAACATCAGCAATGGCGGCCCGGCTCCCGAAAAGATCACGGAAGCCATCTATTCGCAGACACAGGTGATTTCCCGATACCGTATCAGTGATGCGCCCGATGTGGACTTGAGCCGGATTGGCGAGACAGAAATGGAAGGGATGAAAATTGAAATCATCGATTCCGTTTCGGACTATGCCGAACTGATGCAATCCATTTTTGATTTCGATGCCATCCGTTCGCTTTTTTCCGGTGGTTTCCAGATGCGTTTTGATGCCATGCATGCGGTGTGCGGCCCTTATGCCACCCGGATCATCGAGGGTGAACTGGGCGCGCCTGGCGGAACCGTGGTCAATGCGGTGCCGCTTGAGGATTTTGGCGGTCACCATCCCGATCCCAACCCGGTTAATGCCAGCGACCTGATTGAATACATGAACGGGGAAAACGCGCCGGATTTTGGCGCCGCAACGGATGGCGATGCGGATCGTAACATGATTGTCGGACGTTGCCTTGCCGTGACCCCTTCGGATAGCCTGGCTATTTTAGCGGCCAACGCCACCCGGATTCCGGGGTACAGCAAGGGGATTGTCGGTATCGCGCGTTCCATGCCAACGTCAACGGCGGCAGACCGTGTTGCGGCTGTCCTGAAAATTCCCTGCTACGAAACGCCGACCGGCTGGAAATTTTTTGGCAACCTGATGGATGCCGGAAAAATCAGCCTGTGCGGCGAGGAAAGCTATGGCACCAGTTCCAGCCACATCCGCGAAAAGGACGGCTTGTGGGCGATTCTTTTCTGGCTGAACCTGATGGCGGCGACGGGTAAATCGGTCAATGAGCTGGCGGTCGAGCATTGGTCCCGTTATGGCCGGAACTACTATTCCCGGCATGATTACGAGCATGTAGATGCCCAGCGTGCCAGTGCGCTGGTGGCGGATTTGCGTGAAAAGCTGCCTTCACTGGCGGGACAGCGCGTGGGTTCCGGTGTAATTGAGCGGGCGGATGATTTCAGCTATACCGATCCGGTCGATGGTTCCGTGTCGGAAAAACTGGGTGTACGCCTCCTGTTTGCCGATGGTTCGCGTATTATTTTCCGCCTGTCCGGGACGGGGACGGTCGGCGCGACACTGCGTGTTTATTTTGACCGGTATGAGCCGGATAAAAACAGGCATAACCTTGATTCGCAGGCAGCCCTGGCGGATCTGATTGGCATTGCCTCAGAAATTGCAGCGATTACAGAGCATACCGGGATGAAAAATCCCACAGTCATTACCTGATTTTTGTTGTTTTTCTTTTTTATAAAGGAATCTCTGATTAACAGGCTTTGCGAAATGAAGTGCAAGGCGCACTTAAGCGCAACAATTCGTTCGCAAAGATGGTTAGGCAGAGATTCCCGGGAAGTACGAGGGAGATTCGAATGAAACTTGTTGTAGACAAGCTGTTGCTGGCGAGCCAGCTTCCCAGACGTACCATTGCGCTTGTGCTGGCAGGAGGGCGCGGAAGCCGTTTGATGCAGTTGACCGATAACCGGGCCAAGCCAGCCGTTTATTTCGGCGGGAAATTCCGCATCATTGATTTTGCGCTTTCCAACTGCATCAATTCGGGCATTCGCCGGATTGGTGTCGTGACGCAGTATCAGCCCCATTCCCTGATCCGGCACCTGCAGCGTGGCTGGAGTTTTTTGCGTGGTGAGCAAAATGAATTTGTTGACCTGATGCCCGCCGGGCAGCAAATGGAGGAAGGCGTCTGGTACCGGGGAACCGCCGACGCCGTTTCCCAGAATATGGGGATTTTGCGCTCTTACCAGGCAGACTATATCCTCGTCCTGGCCGGAGACCATATCTACAAGATGGATTATTCGCAGTTGCTTCTGGATCATGCGGAGAAAAAAGCGGCCTGCACGGTTGCCTGTGTTGAAGTGCCGCGTGAAGACGCCTCTGCTTTTGGCGTGGTCGCCGTTGATGAAAACCGGAAAATCACCGGGTTCCTGGAAAAGCCGGCCGATCCGCCGGGCATGCCGGATAACCCGCATATGGCGCTGGCCAGCATGGGGGTATATGTATTCAATGCGGACTACCTGTATGAGCTGTTGTCAGAAGATGCGAAAGACGACATTTCTTCACACGACTTCGGCAAGGACATCATTCCCAAGGTTGTCGGGGAAGGCGAGGCGCTGGCGCATTACTTCAGCATGTCCTGCGTGCCGCCTTCCAGCATCGTCAGGCCTTACTGGCGGGATGTCGGAACGGTTGATGCCTTCTGGTCTTCCAACCTGGATCTGACATCCAACATGCCGGAACTGAACCTGTACGACGAAGATTGGCCTATCTGGACTTACCAGGAGCAGGAGCCGCCCGCCAAGTTTGTTCCGGATCCGCACGGCATGGATGGGGTCATGTCAAATACCATGATTTCCGGAGGCTGCATTGTCTGCGGCTCGAAGATATCCAATACGGTTCTGTTTTCCAATGTGAAGGTCAATCCTTTCTGCAATATTGACCAGTGTGTGATTTTGCCTGGCGTGGAAATCGGACAGGGTTCCCGTATCAAAAGAGCGGTCATTGACCGGGGATGCCGGATTCCGGACGGCATGGTTATCGGGGAGGACCAGGAACTGGACGCGCAGCGTTTTCATCGGACACCCAATGGCGTTTTCCTGGTGACGGAAGACATGCTCAACCGGTTATACCGTTCTGAACATGCGCCCAGGGTTGAATAAGTGAAAGTCAAAAAACAGGCACTGCGGGTGTTGCATGTCTGCAGCGAGATTTTCCCTTATCTGAAAACAGGTGGCCTGGCGGACGTCACAGGCGCACTGCCGCCTGCGCTTGCCAAAACGGGATGCGATGTCCGGATGCTGGTTCCGGGATTTCCAGCTATTGTCGAATCTATCCGGAACAAGCATCTTGTCGCCGAATTGCCGCCGCGCTTTGGCGCACAAGCACTTCGTCTTTTTTATGGCACGTTGCCGCAGTCCGGACTGTCGGTTTATTACATTGACGCGCCGGGACTTTATGACCGTCCCGGCAATCCTTATATCGATATTTACGGCCAGTCATATGGCG
The DNA here is from genome assembly GCA_031556215.1 of Oxalobacter sp. GTDB lineage: Bacteria > Pseudomonadota > Gammaproteobacteria > Burkholderiales > Burkholderiaceae_D > Oxalobacter. The sequence goes on along the minus strand of JAVBTJ010000087.1, from coordinate 11,272 downwards.
ACAATCATCGCCGTTTCGCCCTCCTGGGATGGATGGCGGTACGCCTGGTGGAAGGCTTTGATTTTTTCTGGCGTCCGCAGATCATGCACGGGCACGACTGGCACACTGGCCTGGCCTTTGCCTATCTCCGTGCGCTGGAATGGTCTGAGGGAAAAAAGCTTGCCGGTACGGTCTTCACGATTCACAACATGGCCTACCAGGGAAATTTCCCGGGACATGTCTTCGGGGAACTGGATTTGCCGCCGGATTTCTTCAATCCGGAGGGCATGGAGTTTTACGGGCAGCTTTCTTTTCTCAAAACAGGGCTTTCCTATGCAGACAAGGTGACGACCGTCAGCCCGACATATGCCCGCGAAATACACGGCGGGGAACAGGCATGCGGCCTGGACGGGGTCGTGCAGAAACGGGACAAGGATATTGTCGGCATCCTGAACGGCATCGACACCAGGGTCTGGAATCCATCTTCGGATGACGACATTGCAACCACCTACAATGCCCGTTCCATCACAGGCAAAAAGCAGTGTCGGCTTGCGTTGCAGCAGGAGATGGGACTGCGCCCCCAGAATACAGCCCCCCTTTTCTGCATCGTCAGCCGGTTTGCATCGCAAAAAGGGCTTAATCTCGTTTTGGGTGCGATGAACCTGCTGCTGGAAAAAGGCGGGCAGATCGTGATTGTCGGCAATGGCGAGCAGCATCTGGAGCGGGCGTTTTCCGATTATGCGCATCGCTACCCGCAACAGGTTGCCGTCTTCATTGGCTATGACGAACCGATGGCCCATCGGGTCATCGCTGGCAGCGATGTCATCCTGGTGCCATCGCGTTATGAACCCTGCGGACTGACGCAGTTTTACGGGTTAAGGTACGGGACGCTTCCCCTCGTCCATCGGGTTGGCGGGCTGGCGGATTCTGTTACGGACAGTTCGCCGGAAAACCTGCAGGAAAAAACAGCGACCGGTTTTGTCTTTGAGCGGTTTGACCAGCCCTCCATTGATGACGCCATCAACCGGGCTTTTGCGCTTTTCAGCCAGCAGCCGGCATGGCGGATGATGCAAAGGCAGGGCATGAAACAGCAGTTGGACTGGAAACATTCTGCCAGCGCATACAAAAAGCTGTACGATGAAATCAGGATATAGGGAGCATTGCCCCTGTTTTTGTTTTCTGACATACCTGTTCGCTGATGAATCGCCCAAACTTGCCAAAGGGATGGCTGTAAGGGTATATTCGTAAGATAAGGCTTCGGGCTTGCCCTGACGGGCAGTTTTTGCCCCTGTGATGTAACACTGCAGCAGTTGCGGCCCGAAAGTCAGGTCGAGGCTGTTCCTCACCCTTCGTTGGAGAATTCTATGGATGTCATTCGCTCAGAACAGGAAGGATTTTTGGCTAGTGATGTGGAGGCGCTAAAGCGATCCATATCCAATAATCTGCGTTACCGTACCGGCAAGATACCCCTTAATGCGACGCGTGGCGACTGGCTGCTCGCGGCGGAACTTGCTGTGCGTAATCGCCTGGTCGAGCGCTGGATGCGTTCAAACAGGGCTTATTACGAACAGAATTCCAAGCTGGTGTATTACCTTTCCATGGAATTTCTCATTGGCCGCACTTTTCATAATGCCCTGCAAGCCTTGGATATCAGCGAGGATATGCAGGAGGCGTTAAAAGAATTGACGGTTGATATGGAAGAAATTTCCAATCATGAGCCGGATGCCGCATTGGGCAATGGCGGTCTCGGACGTCTTGCTGCCTGTTTCCTGGATTCGATGGCAACGCTGAACCTGCCGAATATCGGCTATGGTATCCGTTACGAGTATGGCATGTTCAAGCAGGAAATCCTGGATGGCTACCAGGTGGAAACGCCTGACTACTGGTTGCTCACCCGCGGCAACCCGTGGGAATTCCCCAGACCCGAAGTCCAGTTCCATGTCCGTTATGGCGGACATATCCGCCAGGAGGGGGGGCGTTCCAGATGGGTGGATACGCACAGTGTGCTGGCGATGGCTTACGATACGATTATCCCGGGCTATGAGACAGAATGCGCGACGACACTGAGGCTGTGGTCTGCCAAAGCGGCTTCCGAGATCAACCTGTCTGACTTCAACCAGGGTAATTATTCGAGTGCGGTCGAATCCAAGAACATGTCGGAAAACGTGACGCGCGTGCTGTATCCGGATGATTCGACACTGCATGGCCGCGAGCTTCGCCTGCGCCAGGAGTATTTTTTCGTTTCTGCCAGCGTGCAGGACATGATTCGCCGCCACCAGTTGAACCATTCCAGTTTCGATGACCTGGCAGAAAATATGTCCATCCACCTGAACGATACGCACCCTGTTCTGGCCGTGCCTGAACTGATGCGTATCCTGGTTGACGAGCAGGGGGTGCGCTGGGATCATGCCTGGTCTTTGACCCAGCGGATATTCTCGTACACCAACCACACCCTCATGAGCGAAGCGCTTGAGACCTGGCCTGTTGACATCATGGGACGGGTTCTTCCCCGCCATCTCATGATTATCTTTGACATCAATAACGAATTTCTTTCCAGAACCGCAGAAAAATTCGGAAATGATGCCGACCTCATGCGCCGGATTTCGCTGATTGACGAGTCGGGGGAAAGACGGGTTCGCATGGCTTACCTGGCGGTGGTTGCCAGCCACAAGATCAACGGCGTATCCAAGCTGCACTCCGAACTGATGAAGCAATCCATTTTTGCTGATTTTGCCAAAATTTTCCCGGATCGCTTCATGAACATCACGAACGGCATTACGCCGCGCCGCTGGGTTTCGCAGGCCAATCCGTTGCTGTCCCAACTGGTTGACGGGTATATTGGCAAAAACTGGCGTGTGGATTTTGAGCAATTGAGCCAGGTTGAGGGACTGGCATCCGAAGAGCGTTTCCTTACGGCTTTCCGTTCGATCAAGCGCCAGAATAAACAGCGGCTTGCGCGCTGGGTACGCAATAATGTGAACGTGAGCCTGAACCCGGATTCCCTCTTTGACGTTCACATCAAGCGGATTCACGAGTACAAGCGCCAATTGCTCAACGTGCTGCACGTCATTACCCGCTACAACCGGATTGTGGCCAACCCGGAAGTCAACTGGGTGCCGCGCACCATCATTTTTGCCGGTAAGGCCGCATCAGCCTACCAGATGGCAAAAGACATCATCAAGCTGATCAATGATGTCGCGGTCAAGGTGAACAATGACCCCAATGTCGGTGACAAGCTGAAGGTGGTTTTTGTCCCGAATTATGGCGTTAGCCTGGCGGAAATGATTATTCCGGCGGCAGATCTGTCACAGCAGATTTCCACGGCGGGAACAGAGGCTTCCGGCACCGGCAATATGAAGCTGGCGGTAAACGGCGCGTTGACGATTGGCACGCTGGATGGCGCCAATATTGAAATCATGGAAAAAGTCGGCGCGGACAATATTTTCATTTTTGGCAATACGGCAGAACAGATCAATGATCTTCGTCTCAGTTACCAGCCACGTGATGTTTACGAGAAAAATGCGGAACTGAAGATGGCGCTGGATCAGATTCGTGACGGCTTCTTCTCGCCGGGTGATCCGGGACGTTTCCGTCCGATTTACGATTCCCTGATCAATTACGGGGATCGTTACCTGCTGCTGGCAGATTATGAAAGCTACATCGCCACGCAGGAACAGGTTGATACGCTTTACCGCCAGCCGTTGCGGTGGGACAGGAAGGCGATCCACAATATTGCGAATATGGGATATTTCTCGTCAGACCGATCCATTTCGGAATATGCCAGCGAAATCTGGGACGCCAAGCCCATCCAGTTTTAAGCGAACCAGGCTGCCAATCCGTAAGGAGCGGTAGCCTGGTGGGCACTATCCCTGAAAATCCACCTCCCCGGTGGATTTTTTACATGATTTCCGCAACGGGAAATGTCCGGGATACGGAGAATTGCTGCCGGACGACATTTAGTTGGTATACTTGTCAGCTTCGGAACAGGCTAACTGGAAAAATTCCCATGGCAATGGTTAAGTGCAAAATCTGCAAAAAAGAGATCCTTGAAACCGTAGAAAAATGTCCGCATTGTGATTCACTCGGGCCGAAGAAAAGCCGCCGTGTTATGTGGATGATGATCGCGTTGCTCATCGTTTTGGCAGCCGGGATGGGATGGATGATTTTCAACCGGACACAGGAAAAGCAGCGTACCCGCGAGGAAATAGATGAAGCACGGCGGGCGGAGAAAATCCACCAGCGGATCATGTCGGCAACCTTTCTTCTCAAAACCAGCGTGGCTGATCCGGCCTCGGTTTCCGTGGACGATATCAAAACCAATATTGATGGCAGTGTTCTTTGCTATCAGTACAGCGTAAAAGACAGCCAGGGGCGGGCGCAGAAGAAAAAAGCCGCCTTTGCTGAAGGCGATTTCCATCACTCCGAAGGCGGCTGGGGAATCTACTGCCAGGGCAAGGGCCTGATGGAAGTGCCAGACAAGCCGCCACCGCTGGATTGATCTGTCCGGGATTTTGTCAGCGCCGGAAAAAGCGCTGATGACGTGTCGTTGTGCCCCCAGCAAAGGCAGGGGCGTTGTCGGACTTACTGTCCCTCGCCGGGAGGGGTTTTTACCCTCTTCCCGTTCCAGACCAGATCAGGGCGGGCTCCGCAGTATGTTCCCCAGTTTCCATCAAAAGATTCATAGCGCTCGTCAAAACGGACATCCATAATACCTGCGCCATGCCTGTCATCCCATTGGCAGATGACCTGGCGCTCCGGCTTGAACTGGCATCGGCTGATAGAGCCGGTTACCCAACCGTCATTCTCCCGGTACATGAAAGTGCCGTAGACCTGTTTCTGTTCATCCGGCGGTTGCGGATAGAAAGTGGTGAGCATCGGCACAATACCCGCGCTGTATACCGTGCCGACATAGGTTCCATCTGCCGTATCCGGCGTGGTGCACCCAGTCATCAGAAGAGAGACCATGCACAAGGCAAGCAGTCCGGTTTTTGTTTTGGGAGAAATCATATGCTGTCTTTCTCAAGATCCTTGTCAGAATAATTGACAGCTTATCAAAAAACACGCGGAACAGGAAAAAACGGCATGCCCTAAGCTCAGGAATCAACATCCTTTTCAGGCAACGCTTCCTTGAGGCAGCACTCCTTGAGGGCGAGCAGATCGCGAATGACTTCCCTCTGGTCAAAGCCCCTGAAACTTTCGGCAAAGATAAAAATGCTTTTCAGCAGGGTATTCTTGTGGAGATGAAACCGCCCCTGCTCCGAATAATCCGGGTCGTCAAGAGAGGCATTGCTGATGGCAAATGTGACTTCCTTGGCCTCCCCGTTATGGAAATGGTGGGTTTCCGTTTCAATAATGTCGCGTCCGTAGCGATTTTTAAAAAGCAGTGCGTCCAATTGTATTTCCTTATCAGAAACTCCAGGCCGCGCCGAAGGAGACGACATGCTGGCGGTAGTCATACAGCGCGCTGTTCGAGGCGTTTCGGGTGTACTGGTACATGCCTTCCAGGCTCCAGGAGTCCGTCAGGTAATAGGTTACGCCGATACCGGCGCGCTTGATGCGGTTATCGCGGCTGTCCGTTTCCAGGACAGTTGCCGGCCCGTCATAGTTTTCGCGGGTATAGGAAGCAAAAGGCGAGATTTCCAGTTTTTTGAAAGGCTTGAAGAGAAGACGGGCCGAGCCTTCCCAACCGTCATAGGAATAGTCGCCCTTTTCCGCGCTCCCCCAGAGCCAGCGTCCGCCCAGGATGAATTCGTGGTTGTCCTTGCCGAAGAAAACCCGCGCGTATTCGCCCACATAGCCATATATGCCGTTTCGTGTCGGGTCATTTGAATAAACACGGCGGTCAAGCCCGGCCTGGGTGATGAGCTGGAATCCGGCTGGACGGCAACCAGGAAAAGCATTTCAGGGCCCAGTGCCATGACGCGCTGGTAAAATTCGTAATCAAAGACCTCGCCTTTCAGGCGGAGATCAAAAAGTGTCTGGCTGTCCAGGTGGCGTATGCCGCCGGATACTCGCCCCCACTGCGATTCGCGGCTGTGCGTGCTGTCCAGGTCGGAATTGGCGTTGCCGCGCCAGAGTGCCTGGCCATCGCCCACCAGCCACCAGGGGCTGGATTGTTCAAGACGATGGGCGACATCCACCTGCGCGCCAGCATACAGCGCCGCCGAAGAAACCGATTTTGCGCTGTCAAAGCGGATCAGGTAATTGCCCAGGGTCATCTGGTTGGAAGCCGGTCCCTGGTTTGCATTCGAGTCAAACATGACACCCGCCCGCAACCTGCCGTGTACCTGGGTCTGGGCATAGCGTTTTTCCAGGACGTCAAGCGTAGAGCCAACATCTTCGAGTTTGGCCTGATCCAGGTAGGTTTTTGCCGTTTCACGGTCGCCCAGCGCCATGTATGCCTGTCCGATCTCTTCATACAGTACGCGTTCCTTGGGATATTTTTCCAAAAGAAGCTGGTAGGCCATAACAGCCTGGTTGGGGCGTCCGGCATACAGCGCAGAGCGTGCCAGTCCCAGGACAATGTCATCATCTTCCGGTTCATCGCGCATTAAGCGGGCATAAAGCTCGTAGGCTTCCTTTGCCTTGCCTGTTTTTAAAAGTGTTGCCGCCTCGGCCTTGCTCTGTTCAATCGCCGCCCGGTAAGCAGGGCTGCTTTCCCTGCCTGCCATGGCTGAAGAAGTCGAAAGGGAAAGGAAAAGAAAAAGAATGAACGCCACCGGGGCCGAAAAAATGGATTTTTTCATCGGCTAGCCCTGTTATTCTATTCGCGTGCCGACTGCCGATCCACCGATATCACCACCCTGATTAATCTTAATGTTGAATGTACCGTTGAGGGGTTCCAATACTTTCGGCGGCGTTGTCTTGTCAAAAGTCATTGTTGCGCCGCTATACGTATTACTGCCAGTACTTGCGGTAGTAATAAAGTTTGTAATGGTACCCAGCGTGCCGTGACCGTTATCCAGCATGAAGCTTGTTCCGCAACCATTATCTGCATGCATGCGTGCCTGGTTGACACTGCCGTTTGTCAGATCGACATAAAAACTAAAAGTACCGATAGAAAAGGAATGATTATTTGAGGAGAAGTTGAGTAACCCGGCAACTTTGCCGTGGGAGGGGTTCAGAGATGGCGTTACTGGTGTTACTCGCGATGTTTCGGATGGTGTCGTGCTGGCAAGATTGATTATCCGGGATTCATTATCGGCGGCGGCCTGTATTGCCAGAGGACTATTGCCCAGGGTGTTCTGGCCTGCTGGCTGGGTATTGGCTGCCGTGGTGGTCGTGTTGGCCGCATTGCCGCCGTTGGAAGCAATCGTGCTGGCGGCATCAATCTGTTCCCGATCCTTGTCCGTCATCTGTTCCGGGGCGGCGTTGCCGCCAGGGGAGAGATGCAGCTTGAAGCCGGAAGGAACGAGGATATCGTTGACGAACACTTGTTTCAGGGTGTTTTCCACGAAAACCGAGGTTTTCCCGTCAGTGGAATGAATGGCGAGGATGGTTCCCCGGATTGCGATCGTGGCGTCAGGCGTGGCGACAGTGAAGCCGTTCGGGTTTTTTTCGACAATCTTGCCGGTAATGATCCGGGCAGCCCCTTCCGTCATGTCAAGCTTGAAGCGGGGTTCCGTCCCGTCCGGCACGAATTCTTTCATGTGTGCCTTTGAATTCTTGCCGATGGTGACGGTTGAGTCATCTTTGAAAAATACCTGTACCTTGCCCGTTTTGTCAGTCTGTATGACATCATTGAGGTAGATTTCATCCTTGACGTCAAGCGGGATCGTTTTTCCGTCACGCAAAACCGTGGCTGTCTGGTTGAGCCGGATGACTTTTCCAACGCCATCGGCAAAGGACGGGATCGAGATGGCGATACCCAGGAGCAGGAGGGTCGCAATCCATTTTTTATCTGTCAGACGCATGAGTTTCTTTCAATCAGGGAATGTCGGAAGAAAAATTTCGAGACAATCAGCAAAAGTATAGGGCAATTTTCAAAGGTTGCACATAATTTTCAGAATGCGTAAAAAATACGTTGTCAAAAGAGGGGGAGATTAACCATGAGCAATGCAATTGATCATAAAACCTACTTTGATCTTGTCCGCAAGAGCCTGTTTTCCGGGAAGCTGACAAAGGATCAGGTGAACGCGCAGGATGGGATTTTAGCGGCCTGGAAGAAATCGCCGCAGTTTAAAGACCTGCGCTGGCTGGCCTATTCGCTGGCAACCACATTCCACGAAACAGGCAAAACGATGATGCCGATTGTCGAGAACCTGAACTATTCCACCGCGTCACGTATTCGAGCCGTATGGCCATCCCGATTCCGGTCAGACGCATCCGCGCAACCCTACGTGAAAAATCCGCAGGCACTGGCCAATAACGTGTACGGCGGTCGCATGGGGAACGATGGTTCTGATGACGGCTGGCAGTATCGTGGTCGAGGGTACGTTCAGCTTACTGGCAAGGACAACTACAAAAAGGCAACGCGCGAACTGAAAGCAGCGGGTTACAAGGTGGATTTCGTGAAGAATCCGGATTCGATCAACCAGCCGGAGTACGCAGCACAGATCCTCTTCTCAGGCATGGTCGAAGGCTGGTTTACCGGAAGGAAACTCGGAGACTATTTCAGCGCTTCCGTCAATGATTCGACCGGCGCACGGGCAATCATCAATTCCGATGTCAAGATAAACGGCAAAAAAATCGCTGAACATCACGATGCGTTTCTATTGGCGCTGAACAAGGCAACTGACAAGGTATCCCCAATTGATCAATCGCTTATAAAGGCGCAACTGATGGCTGCCATTCAGTCCCACCTTGATGCCAAGGCTCGCGAGCGTGACTATGACGGCATCCTGTCTTTGGTTTCCTATACAACCAGCCGAAACCCGAAGTTTTACATTGAAGGCCAATCAGGCGTTGACTGGCGCGATGTGACGTGGGTGCGTGGTTATGAATTGCTGGATGAAGTCATGAATGGAACGCGCAATATCCCGACATCTGAAGAATTCATTTCGCTATTGCCTGTTCTCAGGTGGCCCGACGAGCATGTTTCAAACCGCGTTTGACAGGCTGATGAGTGCCGTGCAACAAAAAGCGGGCCACGAAGGCCCGCTTTTTGTGGATCGCATTACATAACCGATAATATTCAGCAACCGTATGTAAGCCATTGATTTTATTGGTCGGGACGGTGTGATTCGAACACACGACCCCTTGCACCCCATGCAAACAATAACCTATTTGCCAATGTTTGCGGATGTTTGCCTGAAGTCACGAAAAAAATGTTCCCAAAATGTTCCCAAAATAACTAATGAAACTGACAACAATAAAAATCGAAAAGTACAAGCCGATACGAGGCGAAGAAAAAGTTTCAGACGGGAACGGTCTGACCATCCGCTTTCGGAAGACGGCGGATGGAAAAGTTTCAAAACATTGGCATTTCAGATATCAGGTGAATGGGAAATCGCATTACCTCGTAATCGGGGCGTATGATGCCGCCATTTCAGACAGGGAAGCCGCGATATATAAACTGGATCATGGTGCCAAATTGAGCCTTGGAAACGCGCGAAAAATTGCACTGGAACTGACGGACTGGTGTAAACGCGGGTTGAATCCCAAGCAGTACATTGACGAGGAAATTAATCGGCAAAAACTGGAATTGGAAGAAGGCAGGAAAAAAGCTGAAATTGCCGCAAAAGCAGAGCAAATCGAAAATCTCACCTTTGCGGACTTGTACGAAATCTGGTTGCGCGATGGCGTCCGACGAAAAGATGGCAATGCCGAACTGCGCCGCAGTTTTCATGCCGACATCCTTCCAGAAATCGGCAAAAAGAAAATAAAGGATTTAAGCGAACACGACTTGCGCAGAGTCTTGCGGAAAATGGTTGATCGTGGAGTCAACCGAACAGCGGTTATCGCACGCAACAACCTTGTCCAAATGCTGGCATGGGCAGAAAAACGCCAGCCGTGGAGACGGCTGATGGCGGAGGGAAATCCGGCAGACCTGATCGAAATTGAAAAAATTGTTTCTACTGAGTACGACCTGAACAATGTACGAGAGCGCGTTCTTTCAGATACGGAAATTCACGAATTGCAGAATATCTTTCTGAAAATGGAGGCGGATTACACGAATGCGCCCAATCGGCGAAGTACAGATAAACCATTCGAGTCCGTTGGGCAACTTGCCGTCTGGATTATGCTTTCAACACTTTGTCGCGTCGGCGAATTGATGCAGACGCGCTGGCAGCATATCGATTTCGACAAGAAAGAATGGCACATTCCCAAGGAAAACGTAAAAGGCAGAATCAGCAGTCACAAGGTTTACCTGTCTGATTTCTCAACACAACAATTTCAGAGGCTGTATCAATTGACGGGAAAATTCGAATGGTGTTTTCCTGCCAAGCATCGCGATGGACATGTTTGTCTCAAATCGCTGGCCAAACAGATCGGCGATCGTCAGGGCAGATTCAAAAAAGGAAAAGATGGCAATCCGCGCCAGCCGATGAAAAACCGACGGCATGACGACTCATTGGTTCTGGATGACGGCGAAAATGGTGAATGGACACTACATGACTTGCGACGTACGGGAGCGACCATCATGCAACGTCTGGGTATTCCAATCGAAATTATCGATCGCTGTCAAAATCACGTCATTAAGGGCAGCAAAGTCGGACGGCACTATCTGCATCACGATTATGCAGCCGAAAAACAGCATGCCTGGGAAAAGTTAGGGCAACACCTGCAAGCCATACTGGAAAATCCATCAAAGTTGATGACTTCAAAATAAAATGCCCGGACTGTTGACATCAGGAAATATATCCGATAATCTTTTCGTACCGTTAAGCGGGCTCAAAAAAGCATTAAAACAGGCCAAGCCTGAAATTTATCAGAAAAAAATACAGGGGTCATCCTTTGTATTTGTGAAGTTAAAAGCGTTATGCCTTGGTAGTCGAAAGGGGTGTAACCATTTTCAATGGACTTTCGTCCTATTCAAAAGACAAGCTGTGCCGAATAATTGGCGTGGCTTTTTTCGTTTTAAATCCAAAAAATAATCTTAATGCAACGCGCTTGCCGGATGCGCATCCCTTGCACGCGGAAAAATTTCGGCATCCCTTAACCTTTACCTGAAAGACCATTGCTATGGACAAAGAGTTAACGTTCTATAGTCTAGGCTCAGGACTCATTAAAGATAATTGATGGCATGTCGATAACTCCGTAATAGGAGGAAAGTGATGCGTCAACTTTATTATCTATCGCCCAAGCAAATGAATCGAATCCGTCCTTATTTTCCCCTCTCTCATGGTATCGC
>JAVBTJ010000061.1:0-8975 GCA_031556215.1 Oxalobacter sp. | reverse complement strand
CAAGCCGGATTACCTGGAAACCGGCATCGATGTCATGGAACAAGCGCACGGGACGGTGGAAAATTACCTCTCCCGCGTGCTGGATGTGGATATCGACGCCATGCGTTCACGGTATCTTTACTGAATTGCTGATTAATCGTCCAGGCTGACAATCACGCGCCCCTTTATTCTGCCTGCCATCAGATCCGGGATGGTATCCAGTACGGCTTCCAGCGGAATTTCATGGCTGATGTTTTCCAGAAGCGCGGGATCGACGATCTCTGCTACACGACGCCATGCCTCGTTTCTTTTTCCAGGCGGGCATCTGACGCTGTCAATGCCGGCAATGCTGACGCCACGAAGGATAAAAGGCGCAACGCTTCCCGGAAAATCCAGGCTTTCCGCCATGCCGCAGGAAGCCACTGTGCCGCCGTACATCATTCCGGCACAGACATTGACCAGCGTTTGTCCGCCAGCGGAATCAACCGCCCCCGCCCATTTTTCCTTCATCAGGGGTGTTCCCTGCTCTGAAAGCATTGTCCTGTTCATGATCTCTGCCGCACCCAGCTTCCGGATGAGGTAATCCACGTCAGGACGCCCGGTCGAGGCAATGACGCGATAGCCGAGCCGGGAAAGAAAGGCCGTGGCAAAGCTGCCGACTCCGCCGCTGGCGCCGGTAACCAGAACCGGGCCTTTATCCGGCGTTACGCCATTATGCTCAAGCGCCATGACGGAAAGCATGGCGGTATATCCTGCTGTTCCGATTGCCATCGCATCCCTGGCGCTGAGTTTTGCCGGAAGCTGTGTGAGCCATTCCGCGTTGACCCGCACTTTTTTTGCCAGCCCTCCCCACCGGGTTTCTCCCAGGCCCCAGCCATTCAGGAAAACCGAATCTCCCTTCTGGTAAGCCGGATTGCGGCTTTCTTCAACTACACCGGCAAAATCAATCCCGGGTACCATCGGAAAATGCCGTACAACCGGTTTTTTACCGGTGATGGCCAGCCCGTCCTTGTAGTTCAGCGAAGAATAACTGACCAAAACCGTTACATCGCCTTCAGGCAACGCTGATTCATCCAGCTCTTTCAGCTCAGCCCGGTATCCGTTTCCGGCATCATTTTCAATGACGACCGCCTTAAACATATTTTTTTCCTTTCGCCCGGAGTACCTGATTTGTTGTTTAACTCAATTGGATCAATTTTTTGCTTTTTTCCTGCTAAAAAAACAGCATACTAACATTTAAAAATAATTTCATTTTTTACTGCTTTTTCTCACAGGAACATTTCGCAAGAAGATGATTTATTTTCATAAAAAATCAAAAAATTAACAAAAAAACAAAAATTATTTTCACCAAGATGATTTTCCTAATATAAAATAATTGGAGCCAGGATATTCTGGCAGCTGTAAAAATAACATAAAAAATAAAGGGCTTTTCAAAGCCGCAGCACAGGCACGCAGCTCACAGAGCTGTGGCAGGACGTAAATAAAACGAGAGGAATACAGACGTGAAAGCCCGACGACTCGATCTGAACTCGCTTCCTTCAATTACAGTGATTCCATCCTCTGGTAACGGAACAAGGAAACAAGCGAAGAGCAATCGCGCAGAAAAAAAAGGGGACCGGAAAACGGTCAGGAACCAGTCGAAAGTGCCGCTTACCAAAGAGCAGCAGGAACTGGTAGACATCAAAAATACGCTTGGACTGAGGCACCAGGACTTTGCCATTATGCTCGATATTGGCCTGCCGCGACTTTCATCCTATACCTATGGAAGAACCGCCTCGGTTCCCCCAAAAGTCATGATGGCAGCGCGGCAACTCCTGGTAGAACACGGCCGGGTATCCACGCAATTGCGGGAAAAATTTTCTCGCCCCATGTCAGAGATACTGAATGAATGGGCAAAAAAGCTGGGAACGCGCTCCGATGTCCAGTTGGCCGCCCTTTTGGGGGTTGTCAGCATGACCATCAACCGCTGGAAAAAAAATGAGTCCCGGCCAGACCTGACGGCATTGAGCCGCTACGACCGCATCGTGGAACTGATCGCCAGCAATACTAAAGTCCGCAAGTAACCTTTCCCTTTTCCCGCCCTTACGGGCGGGAAAAGGGCTACATTACCGGCCTGATTCCGAAAATCGGGCTATCTTCCTATTTGTTCCTGATTTGGTGCATAATGAATGCACCCGATACCGGAGTCTGGTGTTCTCCAGATCTTCTTCAAATGCTCAGGCAGGTTGTGTCCAAACCATCCTTACTTAAAGAGCTATATGAAAAAAATTACTCCTGAGAGCCTGATGCAGATGGATCCGTCCATTTTCCCGCCGGAAATGCTCGGTCGCCTGGCATTCAAAATCACGCTCCCCACCCAAAACCCCTTTCCGCCCGGAATGCACCGCCTGGGCCTGGCAGAAGAACGCGATACGCTCCTGATCGTGCCGGAAGGGCTGGAAGAAGGCAAGCCTGTCCCGCTTTTCGTGATGTTTCATGGCGCGAGCGGCAGTGCAGAAAAGGTCATGCCTTTTGTGACGGAATATGCCCACAGGCACCCATTCCTGCTGCTGTTGCCGCAATCTACCTATTACACTTGGGATCTCACCGTCGGAGGACACGGCCCCGACCTTGAACGGCTTGTCAGGGCGCTGGAAATTGTCTCATCCCATTTTGCCATTGATCCTGCCCATTTTGCTCTCGCCGGATTTTCCGATGGTGCCAGCTATGCGCTTTCAACCGGCCTGACCAATGGCGAACTGATATCCCACATTATTGTCTTTTCCGGCGGCTTCATGAATGTCTACCTGAAAACCGGCAAGCCCCGGATTTTCCTGTCGCACAGCCCGGAAGACGAGCAGCTTAATATCAAAACAAGTGCCCTGAAACATTACGCTGATTTGAAAAAGCAAGGCTACGATATTGTTTTTGAACTGTTTTCAGGAAGGCACGTCATTCACCCCCCTGTCGTTGAAAAGGCGATGGCTTTCTTTCTTGAATAAAAAAGGTAACATGAAAAAAGATGGCATCCCTCGGCAGAAAACGTTATGAAAACCGCTAAACCCAAACTGCCCGGGCAGCTTTCCCTGAAGATGCCGCCGCCAACAAAAACGCCTTTGGCGGCTGGTAAATATCGCCTCAAGTTTTCCGAGGGGCGTGAAACCCTGCTGATTGTGCCAAAAGGGATCAGGGCCGACAGGCCTGTTCCTCTTCTGGTGCTGTTTCATGGCGCTTACCAGGGCGCGAAAGATGTCATGCCGTTTTTCATGGACCATGCCAGGCGGAACCGGTTTCTGCTGATGCTGCCGCAGTCTCTCAGGGCTTCCTGGGATGTCTGCGTGGTGAGAGGGGGATACGGCCCGGATGTTTTGCGGCTGGATAAGGCCCTTCAACGCCTTTATGCCCATTTTGAGATAGATCCCGAACATGTTGCTTTCGCTGGTTTTTCGGACGGCGGCAGCTATGCGCTTTCCCTGGGAATGTGCAATGGCCGCCTGGTTTCCCATGCCCTTGTTTTTTCCGGCGGCTTCATGGCGCAGCACCCCAAAGCCGAACAGCCTCACATTTTTCTTACACACAGCCCGGATGATGACCGGCTCAATATCCATGCCTGTGGCTACCGGCTTCTGCACGAATTGCGCCAGGAAAATGCGGATGTCACTTTCCATGAGTTTGCGGGCGGACATGTCATCCATCCCGACATGGTCGAAAAGGCGATCCGCTTCTTCATGGGAAAAACGCCGACCTCCTGACGGCAGTTTTCTGCAACCGCTATTTTCCGTGGGGCAATACCTGTAAGTGCGCCAAATCGGTGCTTTGACACCTTATTTCCGCGAAACACCGCTTGCGGACTTGATTGCAAACCCAACAAACCTTACAATAGCGTGGTTGTAATATAAGGTTGTAAGTAACGTACGTAACAGTTGTATAACTTTAATTAGGTGGAACTAATATGACTAATATTGACCAAGAAAAAGTCAAGAGAAGAATTCGTTACCCTGGGCTGGACAGCAAGATTATGTCTGCTGAAAAAGCTGCAGATTTCATTAAAGACGGCATGGTTGTCGGCATGAGCGGCTTTACGCGCGCTGGTGACCCGAAGAAAATCCCGTTTGAATTTGCGAAAATCGCAGAAGGCGGCAAGCGCAAGATTTACCTGATGACCGGCGCTTCTCTGGGCGCTGACATCGACGGTTCCATGACCCGTGCCGGTGCTATCGCCAAGCGTACCCCATTTATGTCCGACCGCGACATGCGTACGGCCATCAACAAAGGCGAAGTCCTGTATTACGATCTGAACCTGGGTGACCTGGCTCCAATGATCCGTAAAAAGCAGCTGCCTGATCCGGATATCGCTGTTGTTGAAGCAACCGCTATCACCGAAAATGGTTTTGTCATCCCGACCACTTCCGCTGGCAGTACCGACGTTTTCCTGGAAAAAGCCAAGCAAATCCTGCTGGAAATTAACCTGGCAGTACCTGATGCAATGGAAGGCGTGCATGACATCTATGTGCCGCATACCCGTGAACAGCCATACCCGGCAGCAATTCCAATCATGGACGTCATGGATCGTGCCGGTACCACCGGTGTCAAGATCGACCCATCCAAGATTGTCGGTATCGTACTGACCAACCAGCTCGACTCCGCTTCCGAAAACGTGCTGGCGGATCCTGCACAGGACGCAATGGCAGTTAATCTGCGTAACTTCTTCCTGGGTGAAATCAAGGCTGGTCGCATGACCGAATCCCTTTTCCCGCTCCAGGCTGGTGTGGGCAGCGTGGCTAACGCCGGTCTGTGGGGTCTGCTGGAAGGCCCATTCAAGGGCCTGACCATGTGGTCTGAAGTGCTGCAGGATTCCACCTGGGATCTGCTTGACTCCGGCCGTATGACCTTCGCTACCGGTACTTCCATCACGGTTTCTCCAAAGAAAACCGAAGAAGTTTACGGTAACTGGGATCGTTACAAGGACAAAGTCTGCATTCGTCCGATCTACATCACGAACTCTGCTGAAATCATCAAGCGCATCAACCTGATCGCTGTTAATACCGCTATGGACGTTGATATTTACGGTAACGTAAACTCCACGAACATCGCTGGTTCCAACATGCAAAACGGTATCGGTGGTTCCGGTGACTTCGCGGTTAACGCACACACCACCATCTTCCTGACCCGTGCAGCATCGCCAAACGGCAAGCTGTCACGCATCCTGCCGATGGTACCGCACGTTGACCACAACGAGCACAACGTTGACGTCATCATTACCGATATGGGTATTGCTGACCTGCGTGGCCTGTCTCCAAGAGAGCGTGCACAGAAGATCATCGCGATCTCCTCGCCAGACTACAAAGATGAACTGAATGCCTACTTCCGTGAGGCATGCGAGCGTGGTGGCCACACCCCGCACGTACTGGAAAAAGCGTTTGACTTCTTCAAGCGTCAGCGCGAAACCGGCTCCATGAAGGGCTAATCAAGCGTTTAATAGCCCTGGCGCCAAAAGCGCTTTGTGGTTCCAAACGTGAAACCGGCGAAGGCATCTTCGCCGGTTTTCTTTTGGAACCGCTGATAAACGCTTCCTTATCAGAAGAGGCCAAACAAAAAGCCAGCGGAAGCTGGCTTTTTGTTTGGCTGGAAAATACCGGAAAGCGTTATTTCTGCTTGATATGGTATTCGTCCCTGTCCTTGTCCTGCATGAAAATCTGGGCATAGCTTTTCGGGTTGGCTGCATCAAACTGCTCTTCGCCCCACTCACGGCAGGCGTCGCAGCAATAGCGTGGAAGCTGGACGGCAAAGATGTGGCCATGACGCCCCGTATCCGCGCTTGAATCCAGGGTTACCGCCCCACCGCAGTCATCACACTGCCTGACGACTTCATGCAGGTTTTCACGGATTCTGGCGGTATCGTAAAAGATATTCACTGAACGCTTGTGAAACGGCTGATCCGGATAAACCTGGTAACGCAGTTCATGGCGATTTTCCCAGTTGTCCAGCGTGTAGTCCTTCAGCTTGGCCAGGAACTCTGTGATGTGCTTGGGCTGAACCTGCTTGCGCGGGTCGTAGTCCGGCTCGCGGATGTTGCTGTAGTCCATGCCTGCCATCGCCAGGATAATGCCGGTATTGATGTAGGGAAGCGCGCTCTCGATAGAATAGCCGCCTTCAAGGACGCAAAGATCGGGGTTCAGGCGGTGGTTGAGGACTGCGTAACCCTGTGCCGTAAACTTCATGTTGGTAATCGGGTCGGAATAGTGGTTATCCTGCCCTGCCGAGTTGATAATCAGCTCGGGCTTGAAATCATTCACAATCGGCATGATGATTTCGTCCAGCACATACAGGAAGCCTTCTTCGCAGGTTTCCGGCGGCATTGGCAGGTTGATCGTCATGCCAAAGGCGTTCGGCCCGCCCAGTTCATCCGGGAAACCGGAGCCGGGGTAAAGGGTGCGGCCATCCTGGTGCATGGAAATGAAGAGGATGTCGGGGTCATGCCAGAAAATGTCCTGCGAACCGTCGCCGTGGTGGCAGTCGGTATCCACAATCGCAATACGGCGAATGCCGTATTTTTGGCGGATGTACTCGACCATGATCGCTTCCATGTTCAGCGTACAGAATCCCCGGCTGCCATGCACTACGCGCATGGAGTGGTGGCCGCAGGGGCGTACCAGCGCAAAGGCATTGTCCACTTCCTTGTTCATGACCTTGTCGGCCGCAACCAGCGTGCCGCCAACGGCAATCAGGTGCGAGTCATGCACGATGGACTTGATGTCCGGCACACAGAAATGCACGCGCTGGATATCTTCTTCGGTACACAATACGGGCTTGTATTCCTTGATGTTTTCAAAGTCCAGGAGACCTTCCTCGAAAACCTGATCCTGGGTATAAAGCAGACGTTCCTCGCGTTCGGGATGCGTCGGCGAAATGGCATAGTCAAATGCCGGGAAAAAAACCAGTCCTGTTGTCTTGCTCACGACATTCCCCCTAGTTTGCTTCGTGTTTAATCAGGCCAGGCTTAACCTGTAGCCTGACCCGGATATTCTTGCCGGTCGTGGAAAAACTCCGAACCACGTTGAAGGACTGGATGTCAGCCACTTCAACAACAATATCCTCTTCTTTTGCACCGGCAGCGCGCGCTTTTGCGATCAGCATGTCCTTGCCCAGGGCAATGACATCCCTTTCGGTAAAGCTTGGCGGAATCTTCTTCAATACGCCCTCTTCCGCAATCGAAAGCGAGCCATCTTCGGTATCGGCTACCATGTTCAGTTCAACCGTGGTTCTCGCCATAGCGGCACCGCTGGCATTGATGACATCAGAATCGCCCGGGACAACGGTTGCGTAGCCGGTCTTTTCTTCCAGCGTTTTTGCCAGGAAAGGCGCAGGCCCGCCAACAACAATCATTTCCACCGGATTGATCTTGCGGCCTTCCAGCAGTTCGTGAATTGTGTAAACCGGCTTGCCGTTGACTTCTTCAAGCATTTCTTTCAGCTTTGCGGTAATCATGTCGCAGGCCAGGTTCAAAACCGCGCGCGCGGTTTCTTCCGGTTTCTGTTTGAGCTGCACAGCCAGGCTTTCCAGTGCTGCCATCGCCTTGGCCTTGTCGCCAAAACCGGCCAACCCCAGCAAAATCGCCGCATCAGAAGGCGTTGGTACTGGGCCGTCCAGCGCCATCGCCGGGCCAAGGCGTTCCGGCCCCAGCGCCAGCTTGCCGTCCACCACGCGCACATGGCTGTCGCCGCCGACGCCGATGGATTGTGTCAGAAGGCCGCGAACGGCGGTCTTGTGCCCTTCAATCTGCACACCAAGCGGCTCGAGAAGCGGCACGCCATCTGCAAAAAGCGCGATATCGGTTGTCGTGCCGCCAATATCAATCGAAACGGAATCCTTTTCCAGCGAAACATAAGGTAAAACGCCCATGATCGTTGCTGCCGGGCCGGAAAGAATCGTCTGCACAGGCTGTGCCTGCGACTGTTTGTACTCAATGGTGCCGCCGTCCGCTTTCAGGATATAAAGCGGCACGCTGACGCCCAGTTCTTTCATGTAAGCCTGCAACTGGTCTACCAGGCGGCCATGCAGCCCCCATACAGCTTCATTGAGGTAAGTCGTGGCAATCCGGCGCGGGAAATTGAGCGAACCGGAAAGCTGGTGGCTGACGGAAACGTGCTTTGCCTTTTTCGCGAAAATCGCTTCTGCGGATTTTTCATGTGCCGGATTGCGCGTGGCAAATTTGCCGACAATCGCAAAATGGTCGATCTTTTTCTGCTCCATCATGTACTGGACTTCTTCCAGTTCGGCCTTGTTCGGCGATTCGGCTTCCATGCCGCGATGGTTCATGTAGCCTGAAATCAGGCGCGTCCGGTTGGCCAGCGGCAGGTCTTTCGGCGAAACGCCAGGGCCGTTCATGACGATCAGGCCCACTTCATCCAGCTGGTTTTGCACAACGGCATTCGTCGAGATCGTTGTGGACAGGACAATCCGCTGGAGCTTTTTGATATCTTCCTTTTCCGCTACAGCGGCTGTTGCCATCAAAACGGATTTCAGGATGTTTTCCTTGTCGGTCAGCACCTTCGATTTACGGATAATCTGCCGGTTGTTCATCAGAACCGAATCGGTATGCGTGCCTCCTACGTCAATGCCAAGAATCATGATGTTCTCCTTTGCAACGTGTCAGGCACGGTATGGGAAAATAAAAAATGGGCCATATCGTCTTTTATGAAAAAAATGCTGCGTATGGATTGGGGAAAATGAATCCGGCACCAAAGTGCCGGTATCAGTGACTTGAGGCCGTTGCTGCCGTGACCATTTTATATTGTACCACTGGCAGCATAAAGCCGGTTGTTTTACAAAACAGAGGCTACTCCGATGTTTGGGGCGTTTTTTCCAGCACGGCAGCAAAAAAACCATCGGTCTGGTGACGGTGCGGCAACAGCTTGAGATAGTCGTCCATCTCAAGGTCAATCTTCTGTTCTGCCAGGATGTCCTTCATTGGACGCAGCGTGAAGTCTGTGTGCCTGGAGAGAAAATCCTGCACT
>JAVBTJ010000047.1:0-26533 GCA_031556215.1 Oxalobacter sp. | reverse complement strand
AACAGGCGCGGCTCCCGGAATGGCCACATTCTGCATGTACTGCGGCATCATCTGAGGTTGCATCATGACAGGCTGCGCCGGTGCGGCGTTTTTGACAATACGTACCTGGCTGTCGCCTTCTGTTACTTCGAGTTCGGCAATTTCCGACTCGGCAACAAGGTCAATCAGGGTTTTAAGTTTGCGAAGATCCATGGAAAATCCCGAAAAATACGAAAAAATCAGTTATTGAGGGCAAATTCAATTGCCATTCGATAGCCATCCATACCAAACCCGCATATTACACCTTCTGCAATGGCGGAGAGATAGGAATGATGGCGAAAAGCTTCACGCTGGTGGATATTGGATATATGTACCTCATAAAATGGTATGGCCACGCCTGACAGCGCGTCGCGCAAGGCAACGCTGGTATGGGTCAGCCCACCCGGATTGATGACGATGGCTTCCACGCCTTCCGTACGAGCGGCATGAATGCGGTCAATCAGCGCCCCTTCATGATTGCTCTGGAAACTGGCAAAGCGTCCTCCCGCCCGGGTCACCATGTCGCCAGCGGCAGCCACGATGTCTTCCAGTGTTGTCCGGCCATAGACCTCCGGTTCTCTTGTGCCGAGAAGGTTCAGGTTGGGGCCGTTGAGCATGAGAATATGTTTAGCCATGTTGACGATTTTTATTTTTTGTATCTGAGTGCATTTTGCCGCTAAATGACAGTAACTGGCAAGAAAAAGAATATCAGTTTACCAGAGGTGCCGCTGTTAGGCTGATGATTTTGCCCTTTGCCCTGTGAGGGCCTGTTTATCAGGGGGTTCCTGTCAGTTGTTCCAGTTCGCTGGCATTCGCCCTTTCGGTTTGCGCATCCGTTGCCCTGACCATTTTCCGGATATCGTCCGGATCGTACACTGCCAGGTGAAAGATTTCATTTTCAAAATAAAGGTGAATGGTTTCAACAGCTTGCGCTTTTCCCCGGTGGGGGTGCGATTCCGTTACGGAAATGTCGATATTCTGGTTTAAAAAGAATATTTCCACATCCTTGGCGCTTTCCGCGAAAAGCTGCAAATGAATATCGCTGTGTTCGCCTGCCGTGCCGTTCAATACCGCGCCTGTTACATATGGCTCGAATTGTGCCAGTTTATTCATCATTCGCAAAGCGGTTCGGCGCAGATGCAAAAGGCGCGCAGGCTGTGTATCGGCCATAAAAAGCGCAT
This sequence comes from Oxalobacter sp., assembly GCA_031556215.1. Classification (GTDB taxonomy): domain Bacteria; phylum Pseudomonadota; class Gammaproteobacteria; order Burkholderiales; family Burkholderiaceae_D; genus Oxalobacter. The sequence goes on along the minus strand of JAVBTJ010000047.1, from coordinate 25,334 downwards.
GATAAATTTTGACTTCTTCTTCTATTTCGCTGTTATTTGGCAAAAACTCCCCTTTAATGCGGCTATTTCCAAATACCTGTTGGGCAGCTTTTTTCTTGGCCATTTCATAAGTGGCGCCCTCTTCCGCGATCATGCGCGCGGCGGCCATCGCGATTTCGCCGCGCAGGCTTTTCCGGTCGGATTGGTGCTCAATTATCATGGGAGCATGATACTCTGGAACGCAAAATGGCGCGAGTCGGGTAGAATCTTCAGATTTGATCAAAACACAGTTTACGTCATGCATATTCATATACTGGGTATTTGCGGTACATTCATGGGCGGGTTGGCCGTATTGGCCAAGGCGGCCGGTCACAGGGTAACCGGCTGCGATGCCAATGTGTATCCGCCGATGAGCACGCAACTGGAGGGGCAGGGGATCGATCTGATCCACGGATATGACGCGGGCCAGGTGGAAATGGCTCCGGATCTGTTTGTTATCGGCAACGTGGTTTCGCGTGGCAATGCGCTGATGGAAGCGATCCTGAATCGCGGCCTGCCCTACATGTCCGGCCCGGAATGGATCGGTCAGCATCTGCTTCAGGACAGGTGGGTGCTGGCGGTTGCGGGGACGCACGGCAAGACGACGACATCATCCATGTTGGCCTGGGTGCTGGAAGATGCGGGATATGCGCCGGGCTTCCTGATTGGCGGGGTGCCGCTGAATTTTGGCGTTTCGGCCCGGTTGGGCGGAAAGGGGGGGGCGTCTTCCTTTTTTGTCATTGAGGCGGACGAATACGATACGGCCTTTTTTGACAAGCGCAGCAAATTTGTCCATTACCATGCAAGGACAGCGATTCTGAATAACCTGGAATTCGATCATGCTGATATTTTCCCCGATATCGGGGCGATAGAAACCCAGTTCCATCATTTTGTCCGCACGATTCCTGGAAACGGGCAACTGATTGTCAATGCGCGGGAGCCGGCCTTAAAGCGGGTGCTTGAAAAAGGGTGCTGGAGCGAAACCGTCTGGTTTGGCGGACAGGATTTACAGGGCTGGACGTTGCGTGAGCAGGAGAATCAGGCGTTTGATGTCTGGTTTGAGGGTGAGAGGCAGGGGACGGTGACGTGGGAGTTGACCGGAGAGCATAATCGCCTGAATGCGCTGGCGACGATCGCAGCAGCAAGGCATGTTGGCATCATGCCATCGCAGGCGATTGCGGCACTTTCGCGGTTCCAAAATGTAAAGAGAAGAATGGAATTGCGCGGAGAAGCTCGAAATATTATGGTATACGATGATTTTGCGCATCACCCCACCGCTATAGCAACCACGGTGGCGGGCCTGCGGAAAAAGGTCGGCCCCTCTTCAGATGCCGTGCGCATTATTGCCGTACTTGAGCCGCGTTCCAATACCATGAAGCTGGGTGCCATGAAAGAAGCATTGCCGGACAGCCTGAAAGAGGCAGACCTGGTGTTTGGCTATGGTGCGCTGTCAGGAAAAGATGCGTTGGGCTGGGATCTGGCTGACGCGCTTTCCCCATTGACTGGAAAAGCAGCCGCTTTTCATGACCTGGATCAAATGGTGGAGCGCATTGCCGAAGCGGCAAGGCCCGGAGACCATATCCTGGTGATGAGCAATGGCGGTTTCGGTAACGTGCACCAGAAAATTCTCGATAAAATTAAGACATAAACCGGATTACCATGATTTTGTACCTGCACGGATTTCGTTCCTCCCCCCTTTCCTTCAAGGCGCAGGCAGCGGCTGAATATATGCGCCGCCACGGGCTGGAAAATCATTTTTCCTGCCCGCAGTTGCCGGAATCTCCCGGGGCATCTGTTATGCTGGCTAGCCAACTGATAAAGGGGCATGATCCGGACAGCATTACCCTGATCGGTTCTTCTCTTGGCGGCTATTATGCAAACTGGCTTGCCGAAAAAACCGGGTGCAGGGCGGTTTTGCTAAATCCGGTCATTGACCCGTGGCATGTCAAGGCCGGTATGGTTCTGCCGCCGGAAATGCCTGAGTTGGCAGAATGGCAGAAGGACAGGGAAAAATACGCGGCGGAACTCCGGGAGTTGCAGGTTCATGAAATCACGAGGCCGGAGAGATATTTCCTGATTGCCGCGACAGGTGATGCCTTGCTGGATTACAGGCAGATGAGCGCGCATTATAAAGATTCGCGCCAGATTATTATTGATGGCAGTGATCACAGTTTGATGGAATTCCCGGATTATCTTGATGAGATAGTGGCATTTAGCGGCTTATCGGCAGTTTGATCGGGTATGTTTTTTAGTGAAATGGAAGGCCGCTGTTCAGGCTTTCAGAAAAATGTTGCATGAATTTATTTTTTGAAGAATCCGGTGATTTCAAAACCGGCAGCGTGCTGGCACAGGCAGGAGAGGCATACCAGGTGGAGTTGCCTGGCGGGAAACGAACCAAGGTTCGGGCGCGGGATGTTTTGTTGCAGTACACCACGTCTGATCCGGCGCAATTGATGTCGGATGCACAGCAGATAGCCGAAGAGATTGACCTGGATTTTCTCTGGGAAGTCGCCGGGGAGGAAGAATTCGGCTTTGCCGAACTGGGACGGGAGTATTTCGGCCATGAGCCTGTGCCGCAGGAGGCGGCTGGCCTTTTGTTCCGGCTGCATGCCGCGCCCATGTATTTTTATAAAAAAGGCAAGGGACGTTATAAGGCGGCGCCGGAAAAATCCCTGAAGGCGGCTTTGGCCAGTATCGAGAAAAAGCGCCAGCAGGCGATTATCCAGGATGAGTATATCGCGCAGATGAAAGCGGGCGTTTTTCCTGATGCGATGAAGCCGCTTGCCGTACAGCTGCTTTGCCGTCCGGATAAAAACGGCATGGAATACAAGGCACTGACCCAGGTCTGCACCGAACTCCAGACAACACCAGAGCGCCTGATGGTCAAAACAGGCGCGATTGATTCACCCTTTCACCTGCATTTATCGCGTTTTCTTTTCGAGCACTTCCCCAGGGGAACCGGTTTTCCGGCGGATGATATGGCGGTGTCTTTCCCGGATTTGCCCTTGGCAGACATACTGGCTTTTTCGATTGACGATGTTTCGACGACCGAAATCGATGATGCATTTTCCGTGACCCGCTTGCCCGATGGCAACGTGAAGATCGGGATTCATATCGCCGCGCCTGCACTGGGAATTTCGCCGGGAGACGGGATCGACATCATGGCGCGCCAGCGCATGTCCACGGTTTATATGCCGGGAGACAAGATCACCATGCTTCCGGACAGTTATGTGCGTATCTTTACGCTCGGGGAGGGGAAAAAAAGACCGGCGGTCAGCCTGTATGCCACGCTCAATCCGGGCAACAGCGAAGTGCTGGCAACCGAGACCCGGCTGGAACAGATCCAGGTCAATACCAATTTGCGGCATAACGACCTTGAGCACATCGTCACGGCAGAAAACCTGGAGCAGGGCAACGGGGATTATCCGCACAAAGACGATATCGGCATTCTCTGGCGCTGGGCGCTGGCGCTGGAAAAAGGGCGCATGGCCAAACGCGAGAGTTTTGGCTTGAAGCCGGAGCAGGTCAATCATCCGGATTATAACTTTTATATCGATAACGGCATGGTAACGATTGAACAGCGGTTGCGAACAGCACCGCTGGACAGGATCGTGTCCGAGTTGATGATTTTTGTGAACAGTACCTGGGGGCGGCTGATGCAGGAGCACGGCGTTCCCGGTATTTACCGCTGCCAGGGAGAGAGCGGTGGCCACTGGGCCGCCAGACGGCTGGTTCGCATGCAGACCCATGCTGCGCCGCACCAGGGGCTTGGGGTAGATCAGTATGCGTGGAGCACCTCGCCCTTGAGGCGTTATACGGATCTGCTCAACCAGTGGCAGATACTGGCGTGTATCCGTTATGGCGTTACTGCGCCGCTTTCTGCGCCGTTCAAGCCCCGGGATGCCGATCTTTTTGCGATTGTCAGCGCATTTGATTCCGCCTATACGACCTATGGCGAATTCCAGGCGGGGATGGAGCGCTACTGGTGCCTTCGCTGGCTTTCACAGCATGATGTCCGGCAGGTTCAGGCGGTGGTTGTCCGGGATGAAATGGTCCGGCTGCTGGATATTCCTCTCACGGTTCCCTTATCGGCGGCGCGTTCGCTCAAGCGGGGTACGCAGGTAACCATCGATTTGCTGAAGTGGGACGAAATCGACCTGTCTGTTGAGGCCCGCATGGTTGAGGTATCTGCCGTTGTTGCCGATGCGGATATGGCATCATCTGACGATGAAATTGAGGAATAGGTTTTTTGACGGACGGATTCACATTAAAATAACGCCATCCAGTAGAGAAGCTGTGCGTTTTTAACCGTTTGCGCCACGGAGCAGGAAGCTTGAATTTTTCCATACAGAACAGGGCGTTGGGCTATGCTATCCTTGTATCAGTGCTGATACACGGCGTATTCATATTTGTTCGTTTCGTTCCTCCCAGGGTCTTTCACCTCACGCCGCCGGATCCCGCGCTGGAAGTGGTGCTGGTCAATGCCCGGAGCAAGGGCGCGCCCCTGAATCCGCAGGCGGTTGCCCAGGCTAATCTGGATGGGGGGGGCGCAAAAGCCAAAGCCATCGCCAAATCGCCGCTGCCGGATGCCGGGCGGGTTTCGGATGGTGATGTCCTGGCATCATCGCAGCGCCGGATTAACGAACTGCAACAAGAACAGAAACAACTGGCGGCCCAACTGAAAGATGAACTGAAAAACAAGGTGCCGCAGGCGAAGGAAAAGCCGTCAGCAAAAGAAACGGATGAGGCCAGCATTAAAAAACAGACGGACAGCCAGCAGACGATAGCAGGCCGGGCTGCCGCCATCGAAAAGGAGATGGCGGAGCAGGATGGCCGTCCAAAGAAAGTCTATATTTCACCGCGCACCAGTGAAGTGGGGCATGCCATGTATTACAAGGCCATGCAGCGGAAAATTGAAAATATCGGCACCCTGAATTTCCCGCAGCGGAATGGCAGGAAGCTTTACGGAGAGCTGACCGTTTCCATCCCTGTTTCACAGGACGGAACGCTGTACGAAAAAGAAGGGGGGCCTCGTGTGGAAAAATCATCCGGCAATGCGGCGCTGGACAATGCGGCGTTAAAAATCGTCCGTCGGGCAGCACCTTTTGGCCCGTTTCCACCCAAAATGCGCTCTGCCCTGGCGAGCGAAATCTGGGTTCTCGAAACCCGTTTCAAGTTTACGCGCGATGATGCCCTGGAAACAGACGGTTGATTTCCCTTTTATTTCTTCTGCACTGATATGCCAACACCAGATCGTTATGCTGTTATAGGAAACCCGATAGCGCACAGCAAGTCGCCGGATATTCACGCCCTGTTTGCGGGCCAGACAGGGCAGAATATGGCGTATCAGAGACTGCTTGCGCCAGTCGATGGTTTCAGGGAGGCCGTTACGCAATTTGTCGCCGAAGGCGGAAAAGGGCTGAATGTGACGGTACCTTTCAAGCTCGACGCTTTTGAACTGGCGACGGTATTGACCCCCAGGGCGCAGGCTGCCGGTGCCGTCAATACGCTGAAGTTTGAAAATGGCGCCATTTTGGGCGACAACACGGACGGCAGGGGCCTGATGGCCGATATCATTCAAAATGCCGGTTGTCCGGTTGCCGGGGCAAGGGTGCTGCTTCTGGGGGCCGGCGGTGCGGCGCGCGGCGTGATTTCCCCTTTGCTGGAGCAAAAACCGGCCCGGCTGGTGATTGCCAATCGCAGCCTTGACAAGGCCAGAGAACTGGCCGACTTTTTCGCCGCGGCAGGCAAGGTTGAAGTTTCGGCTTTTTCTGCGTTGCAGGATGAATTCGATATCATTATCAATGCCACCTCAGCCGGACTGAGTGACGATATGCCGCCTATCCCGGCGACGGTTTTTGCCCGGCCTGCCCTGGCGCTGGATATGGTATATGGCGACCGCTTAACGCCCTTTTTGCGTTTTGCGGCGGAACATGGCGCCCGGGTGCGGGATGGTTTCGGCATGCTGGTAGAACAGGCGGCGGAATCCTTTTTTGTCTGGCGCGGGGTGTATCCTGATACCGGGCCGGTCTTTTCCGCCTTGAGGCTGCAGGCAGCATGAGGTCATTTATTGCGTTCCTGAAAAAATACCGGTACTGGATCATCGCAGCGCCGTTCCTGCTTTTTTTCCTGATCCAGCTGTATTTTTTCAGCCAGATTGCCTGGTGGATCAAGTTCAACCCCGAATCGACCAGCTTCATGCGCCAGCAACTGGCTGTTTTGAGGCAAAGTAATCCCAAAGTAGAACTGAAACACAAGTGGGTGCCTTACGAACGGATATCGCGCAATCTGAAGCGGGCGATTATCGCTTCGGAAGATGCCAATTTTTCATCGCATGAAGGCGTCGATTGGGATGCGCTGATGCGGGCGTATGAAAAAAATCTCAAAAAAGGAAAGGTGGTTTCCGGGGGATCGACCATCACGCAGCAACTGGCAAAAAACCTTTTCCTGTCCGGCAGCCGCAGTTATTTTCGCAAGGGGCAGGAACTCATCATCACCTACATGCTCGAATTCCTGATGAACAAGGAACGGATTTTCGAGATATACCTGAACGTGGTGGAATTTGGCCGGGGCGTCTTTGGTGCCGAGGCAGCGGCAAGACATTATTACGGCACGTCGGCTGCCAACCTCGGGCCGGAGCAGGCCGCAAGGCTTGCGGTGATGCTGCCTAATCCGCGTTATTACGGCACACTCAGGGATTCCAGCTACCTGGCGCAGCGCACGCAGATTATCCTGCAAAGGATGGGTTCCGCGACCCTGCCCAAAAAAGCCGCGCCGCTACCCCAGAAGAAACCGGCAGCCCGCCGCAAAAAATAACAGCCCAAAAGACGCCAAAGGCTTGCCTCTGCTGATTGATGTCAGTAAACTTGCCTTTTCCCCGTTTTTATCCGTAATAAGTTCTTTTTCAAGAAGAATTTATGTGGTGCGAGAGTGACATGGTCTATTCGGGCTGTGCAGGGCGGGGTTCCTGAAGGTTTCCTCATGATAAATGTGTTCATCTTACAGAATGGCCGACTTAGCCAGGTGCCGATTGATTCCAAGGCAGACCTGGAAAATGTCGCGCCTGTCTGGGTGGATCTGACTGCGCCGACAGAAGACGAGCGCTTGTGGGTCAGGCACATTTTCGGCGTCACCATGCCGGATGAAGATGATGTCAAGGACATCGAGGCGTCAGCCCGTTATTACGAGGCAGAAAACGGGGACATCCATCTTCGGACAGACTTCCGGATTGATGATGAAGAAGGCCCTCAGTCGGTGACAGTCGCTTTTATTCTGGCGCGCGGGATGCTGTTTTCAGTCCATCCCGAAGATTTGCCTGTATTCAGGCTCGTCCGGATGCGGGCGCGCTCCCGGCCCGGGTATATTACCGATTACAAGGATGTGCTGCTCGATCTGTATGCGACAGATGCGGAATATTCAGCGGATGCCCTCGAAGGGATTTACCGGAAACTGGAAGACGTGAGCATTCGCGTGCTGCAGGATACCTTTACGGACAAGGACGCTGCCGCAACGCTTTCCGCCATTGCCAAGGAAGAAGACCTGAACGGGCGTGTCCGGCGCAACATGATGGATACCCGGCGGGCCGTCAGCTTTCTGATGCGGGGGCGGCTGCTGGATTCCGAGCAGTTTGAAGAGGCGCGCCAGATTCTCCGGGACATCGAGTCGCTGGATGGCCATACGTCGTTCCTGTTTGACAAGATCAACTTCCTGATGGATGCCACGGTCGGTTTCATCAACATCAACCAGAACAAGATCATCAAGATATTTTCCGTTGCCAGCGTCGCCTTCCTGCCGCCAACGCTGATTGCCAGTATCTACGGCATGAACTTCCACGTCCTGCCCGAACTGGCGTGGGACTTTGGCTACCCTTTTGCGCTTTTGCTCATGGTTGCCAGCGCCATCGCGCCCTTCTGGTACTTCCGCCGCCGCGGCTGGCTCAACTGATTCGCTTTTATTCTTTGGGTGCGTCTGTCGTTCCGGCAGACGGCCCGATGTGGCGCCCCTGGCGGACATGCGCCTGCTTTGGTTCATTGGGCAAGGGCATATTGGCAGTTTCGTTTTGCCGTTTTGCATGGGCTTTCCCGGCATAATCCTGCCCGACGGTCATCCGGGCCAGATCCGCATTTACCCCGTTTTCTGTCAGCCATTGCGTGACCAGGGCTGCCAGCCGGTCAAGGGCAATGCCATGCGTTGTCCGCCCGGTTGCATAAAGCCAGTCTGAGAGCGCCATAAACCGGGAAAAAGGGGCGTTGGAAAGAACCATGGGCAGCGTTTTGGCAAAGCGGCCGGAATTGGCAATGAGATCCCAGAAGCGGGCAAACCGGGTCAGGCGCTGCATGGTAAAAAAATCAATATCTGCCGTTGCCATAACGGAATAAGGCGGCGCGGGATCGAAGGTCAGGCCAAAGGCTTCCGTATGACGCAGTATCGGCGTGCCGCGCAGTCTTTTCAGGATGCCCACCTGTATTTCATGGGGGGAAAGCCCGACCAGACGGTCAAACCCTGCGGAAAAACTTTCCAGCGATTCTCCCGGCAGCCCCATGATCAGGTCGGTATGCAGATGCGCCTGGCTATGATTTTTCAGCCAGTGGATATTTTCTTCGCTTTTGGCATTGTCCTGTTTTCGGCCGATAAAGGCCTGTACCTCCGGATTGAAAGTCTGGACGCCGATTTCCAGTTGCAGCGTCCCCGCCGGAAACTGCCGGATAGCTTCTTTTATTGCTTCAGGCAAGTGATCCGGCACCACTTCAAAGTGGACGAAAACCGGATCCGATGGGGCCGCGTGGATTTTATCCAGAAAAAACCGGAGAATCTGCAGGCATTTCGCGGTATTCAGGTTGAAGGTGCGATCCACGAACTTGAAGCTCCGGGCGCCCCGCTGGTACAGTTTTTCCATTTCAGCCAGGAAACGGCTGGTATCAAATGCCCATGCGGTTTTATCAAGCGAGGAAAGGCAGAATTCGCAACGGAAAGGGCAGCCGCGTGAGGCTTCGACATACAGGGTGCGGTTGGCAATATCCTCATCACGGTATAAATGGTAAGGCATCACGATATCGTCCAGATCGAGATGTATGCCCTTATGAAATTTTTCCGGGGGCGGTCGCCCTCCCAGAATTTGCCGGCACAGATCCGGCAGTGTGGCTTCTCCCCAGCCGCTGACAATGTAATCAGCCGTTTGCGCCAGCGGTTGGGATTCGGGTTCATGCGAAATTTCCGGGCCACCCAGAATAATCGGCGTTTCGGGGGAAACCGCCTTGAGCAGGGCTGCCAGCCGGGCGGTTTCTTCCGCATTCCAGATGTAGACCCCCATGCAGATGATGGACGGACGTTGGGCCAGAATTCTTTCAGCGGCAACATTGCTGCTAAGGCCCGTTACCAGTTCCAGGATACGGGTGCGGTCAGCGAGTGCGCCCATATTGGCATGCAGGTAGCGCAAGCCCAGCGAACTGTGGGCATATCGTGCATTCAGCGTTGTCAGCAGGATGGTCATCTCAGCGGTTTTTGAATGATTGTTTGTTGGGAAATCATAAAATTGACTTTAGTCAAGAATATATCAAAGCGTAAACAGATATGATAGCGCCTGACTTTTTGCCTCATAAATCAGGGGCAGATTGTCTTTTGTGCTGGCAGGCTGTCCTTGAGGGGTGCCGCCGCTGCTTTTCTTTTTTGATTCCTGGTGCATTTTTTTTTGCGGCTGCATGGCAGCGCAAATGGCAGAGTGCGGCATAATCGCGGGTTTGAAAAAAAGAAGAAAAGAAAAACATTTCCGGCGTTCGCAGAACAACGCAGCGGGAACCGGAGGGCACTAACGGGCAACAGCAACCAATTTTGGAGAACAGACATCATGGGCAGAAGGGCCGCACTATCAGGCGTACGTGTGCTTGACATGACCCACGTACAGGCGGGCCCTTCCGCATCGCAGCTTCTGGCCTGGATGGGAGCCGACGTCATCAAGCTGGAACCGCCCAATGGCGATATCACTCGCCACCAGCTTCGCCACGTCCAGGGCGAAGACAGCCTGTATTTCACCATGCTGAACAGCAACAAGCGTTCCATTACCGTAAACATGAAGAGCAAGGCGGGTAAGCAGGTATTTGAAGAGCTGATCAAAAATTGCGACGTGATCATGGAAAATTTTGGTCCGGGCGTGCTGGAAAGGCTCGGTTACTCCTACGAAACCATCAGCTATATCAACCCGGCCATCATTGTCGCCTCTATCAAGGGCTTCGGCTCATCCGGCCCCTATGCCGACTACAAGGCCTACGAACCCATTGCCCAGGCAATGGGTGGCGCCATGTCTACCACCGGTTTCCCGGAAAATCCACCGACCATCTCCGGCGCGCAGGTTGGCGATACCGGTACTGGTCTGCATCTGACCATTGGCATTTGCGCGGCGCTTTACCAGCGTACCCATAACGGCAACCAGGGCCAGTACGTGGAAGCCGCCATGCAGGAATCGGTCATGAACCTGTGCCGTGTCAAATTCCGTGACCACAACCGTCTCATGGGCGGTAAAGGCGAATTGTCAGAATACAGCCGCCCGACCTTGGGCCTGGTTTCCACCCCGCGCGCAGGCAACGATTCCGGTGGCGGCCAGCTTGGAAACTGTATCCCGTGCAAGCCACATGGCTTGAATGATTATGTCTACATGGTTGTCCAGGAAGCCATCTGGCCGGTACTGGCCCGCACGGTTGGCGGAGAAAAGCTCGTCAACGACGAGCGCTTTGCCCAGATTGCTGATCGCCGGAAAAACCAGGCCGAGTTGTGGAAAATCATTTCCGACTTTGCGGCAAACTATACCAAAATCGAGCTGACAGCACTTTTTAACGAGAAGGACATCCCGTGCGGGCCTGTCCTGACGACAGAAGAGATTGCCAATGACGCTCATGTCTCCCATCGCAAGATGTGGGTCAAAGTTGAAGGCCATCCGGGGGGTGACTACTACACCGTCGGGATGCCGATCAAGATGTCAGAAGGGATCGTCGATAAGATTCTGCCAGCGCCGCTGCTGGGGGAGCATACCGACGAAGTTCTGGCGCAGGTTTGCGGTTTCAGCGATGCCAGGATTGCAGAGTTGAAAGCACAAGGTGCGTTTACCAATCCGCGGAAGAAAAACTGAAGCGGATGGGGCGTATGCTTTAATAACGTCTATTTCATTAGACCAAGCCAGGATGGGAGATGAAAATCAACCATCCATTATTTTGAAGGGCAAGTATGAATATTCATGAATATCAGGGAAAAGAGATTTTACGCAAATACGGTGTAACAACTCCTCGTGGTGTTCCCTGTTTTAGCGTTAAGGAAGCCGTTGACGCTGCAGAAAGTCTGGGTGGAAAAGTCTGGGTCGTCAAGGCACAGATTCATGCAGGCGGTCGCGGAAAAGGCGGTGGCGTCAAAGTGGCCAAGTCGATTGATGAGGTCAAGCAGTATGCAACGGAAATCCTGGGCATGACGCTGGTCACGCATCAGACCGGCCCGGAAGGCCGTCTTGTCAAGCGCCTGCTGATTGAAGAAGGTGCGGATATTGCCAAGGAATATTATGTCGGTATGGTTGTCGACCGCGAAACGCAGCGTGTCGCACTGATGGCATCCTCCGAAGGCGGTATGGACATTGAAGATGTTGCGCACAATACCCCTGAACTGATTCATAAGGTTTTCATTAACCCGAATACCGGCCTGACCGATGCGGAAGGTGAAGATATCGCCAGAAAAATCGGTGTGCCGGAAGTCGCTGTCAAGGAAGCCTGCAAATTCATGCAGGGCCTGTACCGCGCGTTTGATGAAACCGACGCATCCCTGGCCGAAATCAATCCGCTGGTTCTGACTGGCGATAACCGCATTATTGCCCTGGACGCCAAGTTCAACTTCGATTCAAACGGCATGTACCGCCAGTCGGAAATTGCGTCCATGCGCGATTTTGACGAAGAAGATCCGGACGAAATCGCGGCTTCCAAGTTTGAACTGACTTACATTGCCCTGGATGGCGATATCGCCTGTATGGTCAACGGTGCCGGTCTGGCGAGGGCAACAATGTACATCATCAATCTGTTTGGCGGCGAGCCGGCAAACTTCCTTGACGTGGGTGGCGGCGCAACGACAGAACGGGTTACGGAAGCGTTCAAGATCATGCTTGCCAACCCCAAAGTGAAGTGTATTCTCGTCAATATCTTTGGCGGCATCATGCGTTGCGATGTCATCGCAAACGGTGTTGTCGAAGCGGCACGTCAGGTGCAGTTGAGAGTCCCGCTGGTTGTTCGTCTTGAGGGAACCAATGTCGAGCTTGGCAAGGAAATTCTGGCCAAGTCCGGTTTACCGATTATTTCCGCCGATGGCATGACTGATGCCGCACAAAAGGCAATCAAAGCAGCTAAGGGGTAAGAAAACATGTCTATTCTGATTAACAAAAATACACGCGTGATCGTTCAGGGTCTGACCGGCAAGACCGGTGCGTTCCATACTGAAATGTCACAAAATTATGCGTTCGGCAAGGAATGCTATGTCGGTGGCGTGACGCCGAAAAAAGGTGGAACCAAGTTTCTGGATATTCCCGTATTCGAGACGGTAGCAGACGCGAAAAAACAGACCGGTGCAACGGTTTCTGTTATTTACGTACCGCCGCCATTTGCCGCTGCAGCGATTGATGAGGCTGTTCAAGCTGAAATGGATCTGGTCATCTGTATCACGGAAGGCATTCCGGTTCGTGACATGATTCGTACCCGCGACAGGATGAAGGGCAAGAAAACCATTCTTGTCGGCCCGAACTGCCCTGGTATCATCACGCCGGACGAGCTCAAGATCGGTATCATGCCTGGCCATATCCATAAAAAAGGCACCATTGGCGTGGTTTCCAAGTCAGGTACGCTGACTTATGAATCCGCTGGACAGCTTGCTGAGTTTGGTCTGGGACAGTCCACGGTTGTCGGCGTAGGCGGCGACCCGGTCAATGGACTGAAGCACATTGATGTGCTGAAGATGTTCAATGACGATCCGGAAACCGAAGCCGTTATTATGGTCGGTGAAATCGGCGGCAACGACGAGGAAACCGCGGCAAGATGGGCCAAGGACAACATGAAAAAGCCGATCATTGGCTTTATTGCCGGTGTGACCGCGCCTCCTGGGAAACGGATGGGCCATGCTGGCGCCATTATTTCCGGCGGTAAGGGCACTGCCCAGGAAAAACTGGCAGTCATGGAAGAGTGCGGCATCACCGTCACCAAAAATCCGGGCGAAATCGGGAAAACCCTGAAATCCGTCCTGAAGAGGTAAGAACCCCTTTCTTACGGCAATCCCTGGTCTGCACAACAGGCCGGGGATTTTTTTATGGAAATGCTGTAAACGATTTTTGCGAACGAATGGTTGCGTTCTCCGGTGCTCGCAACCTCGTCTATCGTCAGATATGCCTCGATTACTGCGCTTAAGTGCGCCTTGACTTCATTTTGTAAAAACCGTTTACAGCGGTTTATTAATTTTGACGGAGAAAGGAAAGAACCAGGGTCAGCGCATGCCTGATGCTTTGTTCCCGCACGGCATCCCTGTCACCGGCGAAGTGCTGTTTTTCGGTATGAACCTGATTGTTGACGGCGAGTCCAAACCAGACGGTTCCGACGGGTTTTTCCGGTGTTGCGCCATCCGGCCCGGCAATGCCCGTGACGGCGATGGCAATTGTACCCCCGGAGTTTTCCAGCGCGCCTTTTGCCATAGCGGAAACGACCTCTCGGCTGACGGCGCCATGCTGATGAATCAGGTTCGCAGGGACTTTCAGCATGTTGGTTTTGGAAGCGTTTGAGTAGGTGACAAACCCGCAGTCAAACCATTGGGATGCGCCCGGAATGCGGGTGACCGCATGGGCAATGCCGCCTCCGGTACAGGATTCCGCGATGACGAGCATGGCTTTTTTTCTGAGCAGTTCGCTGCCCAGGTCAGTTGCCAGTTGAAGTATGTCTGTCATAAAAATCAGGTGGGTAGTGTGATGCCCATGCGCCGGGCGGCACAAAGGATCAGTGTATAGGCAACCAGGGCAAATACTGCCGCCAGGATGTCGTCCAGCATGACGCCGAATCCGCCTTTTAAGCGGGCATCAAGCTGGCGGATGGGAGGCGGCTTTGTCATGTCAAAAAGCCGGAAGAGGAAAAAGGCCCAGCATTCTGTCAGCCAAGTGGTCGGCATCAGTACCAGCAGAACCAGCCATATGCCGATGATTTCATCCCAGACCATGCTGCCGTCATCCGGGCTGTTTAACGCATCGCCGCTTTTTGTGCATGTCCAGACACCCAGGATGAAGCCTGAAATAACAAGGCCGCCCCAGACCCATTGGGTAAAAAAGCCGGGCCAGGCCGTGGTGAGTACGTGAAAGATCAGCCACCCCATGAGGGTGCCTGCCGTGCCCGGCATGACAGGGGAAAGGCCGCTGCCAAAACCCAACGAAATGAAGTGGGCCGGATGCGAAAAAAGGAAATGCAGGTCTGGCCGGGTTCTTGCCGAGGGATTTTCTGCTGTGCTCATTGGCCTGAAAAGTGATCAAATGATTTATCGGAAAAAGGCTGATGCTCACCCTTTGCATTCACTAGGCGCAGGCCCGGCTCTTTTTCGATAGCGCCAACCAGCGTCACAGGGGTTTTTGCCTGCCGTGCGGCTTCGCGTATCCCGTCTCGGGCAGAGGGCGGGGCGGTAAAGCACAATTCATAGTCATCTCCGCCAGCAAGCATGCAGCGCAACTGGAAATCGCGGGGCTGGTTATGGAGCGCGGGCCCAATTGGCAGGGCATCAACATCCAGTTTTGCGCCCAGTTTCGATCGGTTCAGAATGTGCGACAGATCGCCAATCAGGCCGTCCGATAGGTCAATGGCGGCATGGGCATGCCGACGTATGACCATGCCCAATTCGAGGCGGGGAGTCGGCATCAGGAGGCGGGCGAGGGCATTTTTTTGCGTATCTGAATCCAGCGAAACGGTTTTCCTCAAACATTCCAGCGCGGCGCGGGCATCCCCCAGTGTGCCGGACACCCAGATATCATCTCCGGCCCGGGCGTGATCTCTTCTCAATGCCTCATGGGAAGGCACTTCGCCAAAAACCGTAATGCAGATATTCAAGGGGCCGCGGGTTGTGTCTCCCCCGATCAGTTCGCAATGATGTTGCTCTGCCAGCGCAAACAAGCCATCGGAAAAAGGCTGAAGCCATTTTTCATCCGATGACGGCAGGGAAAGCGCCAGCGTGAAAGCAACCGGTTTTGCACCCATCGCGGCGAGGTCAGACAGATTGACGGCCAGTGATTTGTGCCCCAGTTGTTTCGGGTCGGTATCCGCAAAAAAATGGGTGCCGGATACCAGCATGTCGCACGAGATGGCGGTTTGCATGCCGGGTTGGGGGGCGAGCAGGGCACAATCGTCGCCGATTCCCAGGGAAACTGAAGGGGTCGGACGGGTAAAAAAACGGGCGATGAGATCGAATTCAGAGGGCATGTTCAGGTGTCGGTACTTGGCTTGATGGTAAGAAAGGAGTGTAACGGTGTGCGGCAATAGAATCAATTTGTTGTGTCAATCCAGTTTACAATACGGGGGGCCTGCACGGTACAGCCGGTTTTTGTATAGCAGGTGCCTTGTTCCGAAGGATTTTTTTATCTATGAACCAGCCTCAGTGGATTGAATATGCCGGAGCCGCCATTTTTCTTCTGGCGGTGTTGCATACTTTTTCGACAAAGTTTTTCATTCGCCTTGCCCATAAGGAGACCCGCCATGCCGGATTATGGCACTTGCTGGGCGAAGTGGAAGTGGTTTTCGGTTTTTGGGCATTCATCCTGCTGTGTTTCATTGCGCTTGCCAATGGTTCTGACTCAGCCGTTCTGTATCTTGATTCGCAGAATTTCACGGAGCCGCTCTTTGTCTTTGTTATTCTGGTGATGGCAGGAACCCGCCCTGTCCTTCAGTCTGCCCGTTCGCTTATCAATATCCTGGATCGCCTGATTCCGTTGCCCCGTCGTGTCAGCGGCTATTTTCTTCTTCTGGCCGTGGTGCCGCTTCTGGGGTCTTTTATCACAGAGCCTGCGGCCATGACGCTGGCGGCCCTCATGTTGCGTGACCGCTATTTTTCACGCCGGATTCCCGAACCTATGAAATACCTGACATTGGCCGTATTGCTGGTCAATATTTCCATTGGCGGCGTCCTGACGCCTTATGCCGCGCCGCCTGTCCTGATGGTGGCCGACAAATGGGGATGGGGAATGGGCTTTATGCTGAGCATGTTTGGCTGGAAGGCCGTTTTGGCGGTATTTATCAATTCGGCTGTTGCTACCTGGGTTTTTCGGCGGGTTCTCCTTCGTCTTGATGATTTCGAAGAGGATTTTGAGATTGGTGCGGTTCCGCCACTTGTCATGGTGATCCACCTGACCTTTCTGGTTGGTGCGGTTTTGTTCAGCCATCATCCGGCCATGTTTTTAGGGCTTTTTCTTTTCTTTCTGGGGTATACCGAGGCATACAGCAGGCACCAGAGTCCTCTCATGTTACGGGAGGGGTTGCTGGTGGCATTTTTTCTTGCCGGCCTGGTTGTGCTGGGCGGCATGCAGAAATGGTGGCTGCAGCCGGTTCTGGCGGGCATGGATTCGGCGATGCTGTTTGTGGGAGCCACCCTTTTGACGGCAATTACCGACAATGCCGCGCTGACTTACCTGGGATCCCTGGTAGAAGGGCTGTCAGATATCAACAAGTATGCACTGGTTGCGGGAGCGGTGACCGGAGGCGGGCTGACGGTGATTGCCAATGCCCCCAATCCTGCCGGGTTTTCCATCCTGAAAAACGATTTTGAGCAGGAGTCCATCAATCCGGTAACGCTGTTTCTCTTTGCGCTGCCGCCAACCATTGTTGCCGCACTCTGTTTCTTTCTTTTGTGATTTCAAGGGTTTGCGCCCTGATCCCGAGTGTGAGGGCGCGCCGAAAGTTGCCGCAGTGTAACGCATTGATTTTTCGATGGAAACAGGAGGCTGCCCGGTTTGTTCCATGCAAATTTGTCTTTCTTCATGCGGCCTCAAAAGGGTATAATGCGAGCCATGAATGTATCAGTCGATCCTCAACTGGAAGCCTTGCGCACCCCTCCCCATTCCATCGAAGCAGAGCAGTCTGTGCTGGGGGGGCTTCTTCTTGATAATGCCGCGTGGGACCGAATTGCCGATTTGCTCGGCCAGGACGACTTTTATCGTTTCGACCACCGCCTCATTTTCCAGCATATCGCCAGGCTGATCGGGGCATCCAGGCCTGCTGACGTGATTACGGTGTATGAATCGCTTTCCGGTATCGGCAAGGCGGAAGAAGTCGGGGGACTCTCCTATCTGAACGCCCTGGCGCAGAATACGCCATCGGCGGCCAATATCCGGCATTATGCCCAGATCGTGCGGGATCGCAGCGTTCTGCGGAAGCTGGTGACGGTTTCAGATGAAATTTCAGCCTCGGCTTTTAATCCACAGGGAAAAGAAGTCAGGAAAATACTGGATGATGCCGAAGCCCGGATTTTTGCCATTGCGGAAGACGGCGCCCGTGGCTCACAGGGTTTTCAGGAGATCAGGCCGCTGCTTGCCCAGGTTGTCGAGCGGGTTGATGAGCTTTTTAACCGTGAGAATAAAAACGATGTCACGGGTGTGCCCACCGGTTTTCTCGACCTGGATAAAAAAACGTCAGGGATGCAGGCAGGAGACTTGATTATTGTGGCAGGCCGCCCCTCCATGGGCAAGACGGCGTTTTCCATCAACATTGGCGAGCATGTCGCTATTGAAAGCGGATTGCCGGTGGCGGTCTTTTCGATGGAGATGAGTGGCGCGCAGCTTGCCATGCGTATGATCGGGTCGGTCGGTCGGCTGGATCAGCACAAGTTGCGGACGGGGCAGCTTACGGAAGACGATTGGCCGCGCCTGACCTATGCCATACAGAAAATGAATGACGCGCAGTTGTACATTGATGAAACCCCGGCGCTTTCAAGCGATGCGCTGCGCTCCAACGCCCGCCGCCTTGCCCGGCAGTGCGGCAAGCTGGGCCTGGTTATTGTGGATTACCTCCAATTGATGTCGCCCAATTCCGCCGGTGAAAACCGCTCGACGGAGATTGGTGAGATGTCCCGCGGGTTAAAGGCGCTGGCCAAGGAGCTGGCTTGTCCGGTCATTGCCCTTTCCCAGCTAAACCGTTCTGTCGAGCAGCGTCCGAACAAGCGCCCGGTGATGTCGGACTTGCGGGAATCCGGTTCGATTGAGCAGGATGCGGATCTGATTTTGTTTATCTACCGGGATGAAGTATACAATCCGGATTCACCGGACAAGGGAACAGCAGAAATTATTATTGCTAAGCAGCGTAATGGCCCGATCGGGGAAGTCAGGCTGACTTTCAGCGGGCAGCACACCAAATTCGATAATTATTCCGGTTCGCAGGGAATGTATGACAATTGATGCAGTTACCGGCTTGATCACCAATTAACTGAAAGCGAAAGAGAGCTATGTTTGGACGTTTAATGCCCACGGAAGGGAAGTTTTTTGACCTGTTTAACCAGCATGCGGAGCTGTGTGTCAAAGGCGCGCGCGAACTGGTTGCCCTGATGACGCATTTTGATAACCTGGAAAGGCGTCTTCATGCCATCGAATCGATTGAGAAACAGGCTGACAAGGTGACTTTCATGACGGTGGGCGTGCTGCACAAGACCTTCATTACGCCGCTTGACCGGGAAGATATTCACCGCCTGATTACCAAAATGGATGATGTGCTGGATATGATGGAAGATGCCGCGCAGACGGTTTCCCTTTACGATGTCCAGGTGATTACACCGGAAGCGCAGCGACTGGCGGAACTTTGCCTCGGCTGTACGGAAAAAGTGCAGGAAGCCGTATCCATGCTGCATAACATGAACAATTCCCGCAAGATACTGGAGATTTGCGAAGAGGTTGACCGCCTGGAGTCGGATGCCGACCATGTCATGCATGCCGCCGTATCCAAACTGTTCCGGGATGAGCCGGATGTGCGCAACCTGATCAAGCTGAAGGCGATGTACGAATTTCTTGAAAACGTGACAGACCTTTGCGAGGATGTTGCCAATATCATTGAAGGTATCGTTGTGGAAAATGCATGAGTATGTGAAGCCAGACTGGCGGCAAGATGGATTGAAGTGCCGCAGTTCGCCTCATCCTGTAACTCTTTTTTGACAGACTGAAAACGCATGCCAACTTATCACATCAGCATTTACATCCTGATTTTTCTTGTTTCACTGGCACTGATCTTCGATTTCATGAACGGTTTTCATGATGCCGCCAATGCAATTGCAACCGTTGTTTCTACCGGTGTTCTGAAACCGCATACAGCGGTGGCGATGGCAGCGCTTTCCAACTGTGTCGCTATTTTTGTTTTCGACCTGCATGTGGCGGCGACTGTCGGAAAAGGAACGGTTGATCCGGCCATTATCGATCACTACGTGGTTTTTGGCGCGCTGGTTGGCGCGATTGTGTGGAATATCATTACCTGGTATTACGGTATTCCTTCGTCTTCATCCCATGCGCTGATCGGCGGCCTGGTTGGCGCGGCGATTGCCAAGGCAGGCGCGGGCTCACTGATTGCGTCCGGCCTCCTGAAAACCATCGCCTTTATTGTCATTTCCCCTTTTCTCGGCTTTATGCTGGGATCGTTCATGATGCTTATCGTGTCGTGGATTTTCGTCAAATCCCCGCCAGGAAATGTGGACAAGTGGTTTCGCCGTCTGCAATTGCTTTCAGCCTCGTTGTACAGCCTCGGGCACGGCGGTAATGATGCGCAGAAAACCATGGGTATTATCTGGATGCTGCTGATTGCCGCAGGCGCGACATCGGCGGATGAGAGATTGCCCCTGTGGGTTGTCATCTGCTGCTATGCGGCGATTGGCCTGGGGACGCTTTTTGGCGGCTGGCGTATCGTGAAGACAATGGGACAGAAAATTACCAAATTAAAGCCCGTTGGCGGATTCTGTGCGGAAACCGGCGGCGCCCTGACCCTTTTCTTTGCAACCGCGCTGGGTGTTCCTGTGTCAACGACCCACACCATCACTGGCGCGATTGTCGGGGTCGGTTCTTCCAGGAAAATGTCGGCTGTGCGATGGGGTGTTGCCGGCGGTATCGTCTGGGCATGGATTCTGACCATTCCTGCCTCCGCTTTCGTTGCGGCAGTGGCCTGGTGGTTTGGCACGCTCATTTTCTGAGAACGGCTGATAAACGGCTTTTGCGAGCGAATTGCGGCGTTCTCCGCTGCTCGTAACCTCGTCTATCAGAGATTGCCTCGGTTACTGTGCTTCGTGCGCCTTGCCTTTATCTCGAAAAAGCCGTTTATCAGCGGTTCTTTAATTAGCGTCTCTCTAATACGGTATTTCCCTGCCGCTTTTCCCGCCGGTTGACAATAATGGAACTGGCCAGCGAGGCCACAATCAGGGCTGCGCCCAAAAGGCCGGTGACGGCTTCCGGAATGTGGGCATTCACGCCAAACAGCATCAGCATGGCGAGTGCGCCAATGGCCCAGAATGCGCCATGTTCCAGGTAGCGGTACTGGTTCAGTGTTCCCTTGTCTACCAGGAGAATGGTAAAGCTTCTCACAAACATGGCACCGGCACCCAGGCCCAGTGCAATGATAAAGAGGTTATTGGTCAGGGCAAAGGCCCCCAGTACACCGTCAAATGAAAAGCTGGCATCAATCAGTTCGAGGTACAGAAAACCGCCCACGCCTTGCCTGACAACGTGTTGTGCGGTTTTGTCGTCTCCCGGACTGAGCACGGAGGCAAGCCCTTTTGTCAGGATGAAGGTGATAACGCCCCACATGCCTGCAATAATGAATTCACTGCGTTGCACCTGTGGCAGGACGTAAGAGACGATGATGATGACAAGGAGGGCAATGGCAGCTTCGATTGCCTCCATCTGTCCCAGTTTCGTGAGTGGTTTTTCAATGTAAAGAAGCCAGTGATCCGTCTTGTGTTTGGCAACAAAAAAGCTGAAGCACACCATGAGCAGGAAAGCGCCGCCAAATGCGGCAACCTGGTGATGGGCGGATGCCATGATCCTTGCGTATTCCGCAGGCTGGTAGATGGCCAGATGAATGGCGTGAACCGGCCCCATTTCACCGACAATGCCGACAATAAGCAGCGGGAAGACCAGCCGCATGACAAAAACGGCAACGAAAATGCCCCAGAAAAGGAAGCGCTTGCGCCAGACTTCGTCCCAGTGATTGAGGATGCCTGCGTTGACAACGGCATTATCAAACGAGAGCGCCACCTCAAGTGCGCAAAGAAAGACGACCGTCAGTACCGCTCCCATCCCGCCGAGGAAAAAGGCGCCGACAATGGCAAAAATACAGACGACAAAAGATCCCGTGAAATAGGAAAGAGCGGATTTCATGTGGTGGTTCCTCGTCGTAAAAGGGCTCAGGCGCCGCTTTGACTTCTCTTTCAGGTGGCCAGAAAGGATTTTTTGATGTACAGCGGCATGGTGGCATGCGGGACGGATTTGGTTTTTGACAAAACACGGCCAACAGCTTTCGAAACCCGGTGTGTTGCCATATCAATGGCGCTGGTGATATCTGCCGCAAGGCCGGTAACGACGATAGGGGGTATGCCGGGCAGCTTGACATGGATCAGGCAGCGTTTGTCGATCCCGCCGCGCGAGCCGTTCAGGTCGGTCAGGCGGATGGTGATGTCCGGGAGGCTGTTTTGTGCACGAACCAGTACGGCATTCAATCTTTCCGTAATGTATTCCCTCAGCGATTCGCTGGCCCGGATACCTTTGGCGACGATAGTGGGTGTCATGATTTCTCCTGCATCAGATCAATATATGGAGCTATTCTAATCAATTGCAGCATGCAGAAAAAGAGAAGATAATAATACGGTTACTTCTAAAAAACAGAACAATGGGTAATCCGAATCTTAATTTCCGTCATCTTTATTATTTCTGGGTCGTTGCCAAGGAAGGTGGTGTGACGCGGGCCGCCAGACGGCTTGGTGTTGCCGTGCAGACGATCAGCATGCAGTTGGGGCTTCTGGAAAAAGCGATGGGAAAAACCCTGTTTGCACCCCAGGGGCGGCGCATTGTCCTGACGGAAGCGGGGCGTCTGGCACTGGGGTATGCCGACCAGATCTTCATGCTGGGAGAGCAGTTGCAGGAAGCGCTTTCCGAAGAGGAGGTGGGGCAGAGCACGCGCCTGACAGTCGGGATTTCGGATTCGCTGCCCAAGCTGATTGCTTATCGTTTGCTGGAGGTGGCGCTTCTGATGCCGGAGCGCATCCGGATAGAGTGTTATGACGGCGAATTCGAGGCGCTTCTGGCTGATCTGGCTTTGCACCGGCTGGATGTGGTTCTGACGGATCGCCCGGTCAGTCCGGGGGCCAGCCTGAAGGTGTTCAGCCACGAACTGGGGGGCTGCCAGATGGGCTTTTTCGGGACAGAAGCTCTTGCCGGAACTTACGGGCCCCATTTTCCTGTCAGTCTGAATGGTGCGCCGGTTCTCCTGCCTACCCGGAACAATACCTTGCGCGCGCGTCTTGACCAGTGGTTTGAAATGAATGGATTGCGTCCCAATATCGTGGGTGAAATTGAAGACAGCGCGCTTTTGAGCACATTTGGCCGAAGCGGTCTTGGCATGTTTCCTGCGCCGATGGCACTGGCGGCAGATATCGGGGAGCAGTTTAATGCCGTTCCTGTCGGGGTACTGACCGATGTCCGGGAATATTACTATGCCGTTTCGGCAGAACTGAAAATCCGGCATCCGGCCGTCGAGGCTATTCTTTCCGCGCCTCATGCCAGTGTGTTTTGTGAGGCATCTCACAAAACACACTGATTAAAGGGATCAGGGCAGGCGGTTGGCGAGCACAACGAATTGTTCGACTGCGATTTCTTCCGGTCGTTTGCCCGGGTCAATGCCTGCGTCAATCATGTCGTTTTCACTGAACAGGGGTGCCAGGGTGTTACGCAGGATTTTTCTGCGTTGGGAGAATGCCTGCGTTACCGTTTTTTCCAGTTTGCCTGTCTCGCATATGGCGGGCTGTTGACGGGGAATCATTCGCACAATGGCTGAATCCACTTTTGGCGGGGGGTGAAAGGCAGATGGCGGGACGATAAACAGCATATCCATATGGTATTGCCACTGCAGCATGACAGACAGGCGGCCATAGGTTTTGCTTCCGGGTTCCGCAACCATGCGTTCAACCACTTCTTTTTGCAGCATGAAATGCTGGTCTTCTACTTGGCGGGCGAATGGCATCAGGTGAAAGAGGAGCGGGGAGGAAATGTTGTAGGGCAGATTGCCGACAACCCGCATTTTTTCGCCCGACTCCGGCACGATTTTTTTGAAATCGAACCGAAGCACATCGCCCTGGTGAATGACCAGGGTATCCGGTGGATACGTTTTTTCCAGTCGGCTGACCAGATCGCGATCCAGTTCGATGACATGGAGTCGCGGCAAAAAACGCAGCAACAAGTCTGTCAGCGCTCCCAGGCCAGGCCCAATTTCAACCATCAGATCCGTCTGCCTGGGGGCGATGGCCGCGATGATGGTTTCCAGGACGGCCGAATCTTTCAGGAAGTTCTGGCCAAAACGTTTTCTCGGCGTATGCTTCATTTTTATTCCCGGTTTTTCATGGCCGCCCTTGCCGGGACGCCATGTCGGCGGCGATACGGATGGCTTCTTTCATGCTGCCATCATCGGCCAGGCCAATGCCCTGACGGGCGATGTCCAGTGCGGTGCCGTGATCGACCGAGGTGCGGATGACGGGCAATCCCAGCGTGATATTGACGCCATGCCCGAAAGTGGCGTATTTCAGGACGGGAAGTCCCTGGTCGTGATACATCGCTAAAAAGCAGTCTGCCTGGTTGAGGTAATGCGGCAAAAAGAGGGTATCCGCTGGCAGGGGGCCTTCTGCTTTCATGCCTTGTTGTTGCGCGGACTGGATGACAGGGGTGATGGTTTCGATTTCTTCTGTTCCCAGATAGCCGTTTTCCCCGGCATGGGGGTTTAATCCGCTTATCAGTATGCGCGGATCCGGGATGCCGAATTTTTCCTGCAGTTCCTTGTGCAGGATGCGGAGGGTTTGCATCAGCGATTCGCGGTTGATGGCGGCGGGAACGTCTTTCAGGGGAAGGTGTGTTGTGGCCAGCGCAACACGCAAAAAAAGCGGTTGTTGTTTTTCCGGCGAGGCAATCCGGCCAGCCAGTAGCATGACAACCTGGTCAACCTGCATTTTGTCCGCAAGATATTCGGTGTGGCCCGTAAAAGCAACACCTGCCGCGTTGATGGCGCTTTTTTGTATGGGGGCTGTTGCAATGGCATCAAAGTGCTTTTTTACCGTGCCCGCTATGGCGATATCCAGCCCGTCCAGTATGGCTTTTGCATTGGCATGGTCAGGATGGCCCGGATTGACCGGGTACGGAAGGGGGCAATCCAGTACGAGGAGTGTTTCGGTGTGACAAAGCGACCGGACATGAGGGAGGTCTTCTTTCGTTACCCGGCGCAGCACGATATTTTTGTCGATAGCGGATGCCAGTTTTTCCAGCAGGCGCCAGTCACCAATCAGGACAGAATGGATGCCGTGCCGCAATTCCCACGCCGCACGCAACGCAATCTCAGGCCCGATGCCTGCAGGCTCGCCCAACGTAATGGCAATAACGGGAAGGAGTGGCATGGGAATCCGTTTTAGCGTTCTTCTTCTGTGATGCGGTATTCGACATAGGCACGGTCACGAAGCTGTCGCATCCATTCTTCCGTGGCTTCTTCCGTCTTGCGTTCGCGTAGAGCCTGCTTGGCGGCAACCCGTTTTCTTTCCATCGACGCATCTTCTGTTTTTCGCTCAACGACTTCAATCAGGTGAAAACCAAACTGGGTTTCAACCGGTTCACTGATTTCCCCTGGTTTTAACGACATCAGGGCTTTTTCAAATTCCGGTACGGTATCGCCGGGATAAATCCAGCCCAGATCACCTCCCTTGCTGGCCGATGTGTCGTTGGAGTACAGGCGTGCCAGTTCTTCAAAGGTGGCGGCCTTGTTGACCAGGCGTTCCCTGAGTTCAACGAGTTTGCGCCGTGCCTCGTCAGCCGACACAAGCTGGTTGACTTTGATAAGGATGTGGCGCGCATGGATTTGCTGGACTGCGCCATCCATCGGCATGGCGGCACGGGCGGGCGAAGGTGCTGCCGGCGCCTGGCGTGCCTGGCGCCGATCCAGTACTATCAGGATATGAAAGCCGTTGGCGCTTTTGAGGATACCGGTTGTTTCCCCTGTTTTCAGATTTGCAACGGCTTCAATGACAAGGGAGGGAAGGCGATCCAGGTTGCGCCAGCCCATGTCACCGCC
>JAVBTJ010000033.1:0-15325 GCA_031556215.1 Oxalobacter sp. | reverse complement strand
ATTTTGTATCCGACATTTTCACCGAGAGGCGTTCCCAGTTCGCTGGCGATGCGTCTGGCGGTTGCGCTTGCCGCAATCCGCCGTGGCTGGGTGTGTCCGATCAGCCCTTTTGTGCCGCGTCCCAGTTCCAGGCAGATTTTGGGTAATTGCGTGGTTTTTCCCGAACCGGTTTCGCCGCAGACGATGATGACCTGGTTTACCTTGAGGGCCGCTGCGATTTTGTCTCTTTTAAGAGACACCGGCAATTCTTCCGGGTAGGTGATGGGGGGAAGCGGGTTGCGCAATAGCGGAGCCGGTTTATCTGTGGGCGTCTCTTGCGGGGATGGGCGATTTTTTTTACGGAGGTGAGTTGTTGTCATGTCGATGCGAATTATAATCCGAAGATGAAAAGAAGTCTTTTTCTTTTCTGAGGCAAGGCATTGATTCAATTGAAATTTGCGCTGGCGGCTTTTCGGGGGGAGAAAAGGCCATCCGGCCTGCGCAAAAAAAGCGGCCCCAGAGCTTGATATCAATAAATGAAGCCGGGTAAAAAAGGCGGTATGATTTTGCTTTCCGGGATTTTTTAAGGGCAGGGCACATTATGGAAAATTCCATGCGGTTTGTTAACTGGTTGCGTTCCGTCGCGCCGTACATTCATGCTTTCAGGGGGCAGACTTTTGTCGTGGCGTTTCCGGGGGAACTGGTTCGGGCAGGTGCGCTGTCCACCCTGGTGCACGATATTTCGCTTTTGCATGCGCTTGGCATCAAGGTCGTGATTGTGCACGGTTCCCGTCCGCAGGTGGAAGAGCAACTGGCCTTGAGGAAAGTGGAAAGTGCCTTTCATAATGGCACCCGTATCACCGATGCGGCGGCCCTGGAATGCGCGAAGGAAGCAACGGGAGAACTGCGCCTGGATATTGAAGCGGCATTCAGCCAGGGGTTGCCCAATACGCCGATGGCCCATGCGGAAATCCAGATTATTTCCGGCAACTTTATTACCGCCACGCCGCTGGGCATCCTGGACGGCATCGACATGCAACTGACGGGCAAGGCCCGGAAAGTCGCCTTTGACAGTATCCAGCGCATTCTGGATGCGGGTGATCTCGTTTTGCTTCCCCCGCTTGGTTTTTCGCCGACAGGTGAGATTTTCAGCCTGAGAATGGAAGATGTCGCCATGTCTGCCGCACTGGCGCTGCATGCGCACAAACTCATTTTTGTGACGGAAACGCCGCTGATGACCGATGCGGCAGGAGAAGAAATCCGTGAAATCACGCCGCCGCAGGCTGAAATCCTGTTGAGTTCCGGCCATCTGTCCGAAGAGGCTGCCGGTTATCTTCGCTTTGCCTCAAAAGCCTGTATCGGGGGTCTTCCACGGGCGCATATTGTGCCTTATGCCATGGATGGCTCCGCCCTTTTGGAGCTTTTCACTCATGACGGCGTCGGCACGATGGTGACCTATGAAAATATCGATATCCTGCGCGAAGCGACCATCCAGGATGTCGGCAGTATCTTAAAGCTGATTGAGCCGTATGAGGCAAACGGCACGCTGGTAAAACGGGGCCGTGAACTGCTGGAACGCGAGATCGGCAACTTTTCCGTCATGGAGCATGATGGCGTGATTTTCGGCTGTGCGGCGCTTTATCCCTTCCCCGCAGAAAAGATGGCCGAAATGGCCTGCCTGATTGTCGATCCGGACATACAGGAAGAAGGTGAAGGCGAGCGCATCCTGATGCACATTGAAAACCGGGCAAAGTCCATGGGATTGACGCATCTCTTTATCCTGACAACCCAGACAGCACACTGGTTCCTGCGGCGCGGCTTTGTTTATGCCAGCGTCAATGAATTGCCGAAAGACCGGCAGCATATCTACAACTGGCAGCGAAAATCGCAGGTATTGATCAAAAAATTGTGACATATGACATCTGAATCCGGGAGGATAAGGAAAAAGGGCTTTGAGGGGGAGTTGCCGCTCACCGCTGCTCGCAATCTCGTCTGTTGTGAGATAGGCCTCGGTTACCGCGCTTGAGTGCGTTTGCGCTTCATCTCTCAAAGCCCTGCAGGGCCCGTAATGTATATTTCTTGCGGGAAATATGACATCCCGGAATTCAGGAAGACAATGCGCATTTCTTGTAGGAAGATTGATCGTCAAATGCGGAGGTGGATGATGCTGACAGAAGACGAAAAATGGGAAGCCGTACGGGTTTGCAATAATCGTTTTGATACGGTTTTTTACTATGCTGTTGTTACAACAGGTGTGTTTTGTCGCCCCTCCTGCCGATCCCGCAAGCCGGCGCGCGCCAATACGATTTTTTTTGATACGCCGCAAGCGGCTGAGGCGGCAGGGTATCGCCCATGCAAGCGATGCCGTCCGGATATGCCGATTTACGAGCCTTCAAAAATCATGGCAGAAAAAGCCAGAAAGCAAATCGATCATGCTTTCACAGAGTCAGGTTCTCTCCCGCAAATGCTTGGCAATTTAGGTGTCACGCAGGATCACCTGGCCCTTCTTTTTAAACGGCAGTACGGCATGACCCTGCAGGAATACCGGAACCGGTTGCGGGTCGAAAAAGCAGAGAAAATGCTGGCTGAGACAGACGTCTCTGTCGCCATGATCGTGCATGAGTGTGGATTCGGCAGCTTGTCTTCGTTTTACAGCCAGTTCAGAAAACATGCCGGTATGCCGCCAACAACCTATCGTGCTTTTGGCGGAAAAGACAAAAGATAACCTCCCAGGCTTGTTGCCATACCGTTTCCAAGCCGAAAGCGGTATGGTTGCAAGTGTGTTTATGCCTGTTTCCCTTCGATTCTTTCCCATTTGCACGTTCATGGCGCAGCCTTTTCTGCGAATGCCCGTCCGGCACAATGCTCCTTGCGCCTCAAATTTCTCCGGATTTATTTCAGGGCGTATACTGAAACCTGAAAATGATGTCGGTGCTTGAATAAAAAAGGCTGAAACAGCCAACGCAAGGAGAGAAAGATGGCAAAAATGGTGGAATGCGCCAAACTGCAAAAAGAAGCTGAAGGACTGGCATATCCGCCCTATCCGGGCGAGATGGGCAAGCGTATTTATGAAAGTATTTCAAAAGAGGCATGGGATGCCTGGATTCGCCAGCAGACCATGCTGGTCAATGAATACCGCCTGAATATGATGGACCCGCAGGCCCGGAAGTTTCTGGCCGGGCAGATGGAAAAATTCCTTTTTGGCGAGGGTAGCCCGGATGTACCGGGATACGTCCCGTCACAAGAATAAGGTGAAGCGCGGCAGAATGCTTTATTATTAAAATACCGTGCGGCTGCCACGGAAGCTTGAACGTTGATTTTTTGCAACAGGAGGACATCATGCTGGATTCAATCAAACAGGCAGGCAAAAATATTGGTCGCGAACTGAACCGGGCATGGGAAAACCTGTCCGATGGATGGCGCGAACTCTTGAGCCGCGGCAATAATTCACTGACCCATTTCGACCCGGGCATGAAGGAGGGGCAGCCCACCGATGAAGCGGGCATGGATTTTCCGCGCTGGGGGCTGATTGCCAGCGAAATCGAGGAAACGGCTGGCGACCTTGTCGTGCGCATCGAAATTCCCGGCGTAGAAAAGCAGGATTGCACGATCCGCGTGGAAGGCAATACCCTGTCTGTCAGCGGGGAAAAGCGCCTTGTGCGCGAGAGTGGCAACAGCCATTACCATGCGGTAGAGCGGGCTTACGGTTTCTTTGAACGCCGTATCGCCCTGCCGCGCCATGTCAATGCCGAAGGCGCAACAGCCAACGCCGTCAATGGTGTTTTGGTGGTTCGCCTGCCAAAGGCGGCAACGGACACAGTCAGGGATATCCCGATCAGTTAATCAGGGATTTCCTGACCCAAGCGAGAAAGCGCCGCGTAAAAAAGCGGGCGCTTTCTTTTCCCTTTTTCCGTTCAGAAAGGAGGAGTCTGCCTATGTCATTCAAACTGTCATCCCCCGCTTTTTCACATAATGAAATCATGCCTGCGCTTTATACCTGCGAGGGCCCGAACATTTCGCCCCCCCTGTCGTGGACAGCGCCGCCTGCCGGTACAAAAAGCATCGTCCTGATCGTGGACGACCCGGATGCGCCTGATCCCCAGGCGCCGAAAATGGTATGGGTGCACTGGGTGCTCTACAACATGCCGCCTGCCGCCGGTAAATTGCAGGAAGGCATACCGGACAATGAATTGCCGGCCGGGACACTGATTGGCACCAATGACCGGAAAAATGCCGGTTATAACGGGCCATGCCCTCCCATCGGCACGCATCGCTATTTCCACAAGCTGTATGCGCTCGATACGGTGTTGCCGGATATGGGTAATGCCACGAAGGACGAGGTGCTGGAAAAGATGGAAGGCCATGTGCTGGCCCAGTCCGAAATTATTGGTTTGTACATCCTGGAAAAAAACAAATAACAGGCTTTGGGAACCGGAAAATAAAAGAGGCTGCCTCTGATGATGGCCGCCTCTTTTTTCATGTCAGGCGCCATTGCCCTTGGCGTTTTTCCGGGAGCGCGGTTCTGCAAGCGGTTTTGTCGTGTTGACAGGCCCAAGAGCCTCTTTCAGCGCATCCTCAACCGTTTCCAGAAAGACAAAATTCAACTGCTTTCTGGCGTCTTCCGGGATGTCTTCCAGATCCTTTTTGTTCCGGGCCGGAAGCATGACGGTCTTGATGCCCGCGCGCAGTGCCGCCAGCACTTTTTCCTTGATGCCGCCAACGGGCAGAACCAGGCCGCGCAGGCTGATTTCGCCTGTCATGGCATGGTCGGCCAGGATGGGGCGGTTCATCATCATGGACGTGAGTGCCAAAAACATGGCAACCCCGGCACTGGGGCCGTCTTTGGGGATGGCGCCTGCCGGCACATGGACATGGATGTCGCTGTTTTCAAAGAGGGATGGCTCCAGGTTGAGTGAAACCGCGTGTGCCTTGAGCAGCGTCAGGGCGGCGATGGCACTTTCCCGCATGACATCGCCAAGCTGACCGGTCAGGGTCAGCTTGTCCCTCCCGGGTACGCGGCTTGCCTCGATAAAGAGAATGTCGCCTCCCACCGGCGTCCATGCGAGTCCCGTTGCCACTCCCGGCAGACTGGTGTGCATGGCGATTTCATTTTCAAAACGCGGCGCGCCCAGGATATTGTGCACTTCGTTGATATCGACCTTGACGCTTTCTACCGTCCCTTCGGCAACCCGCACGGCCACACTGCGGCAGATGCTGCCGATTTCGCGCTCAAGATTGCGAACCCCTGCTTCGCGGGTGTAATGACCGATGATTTCGTGAAGGGCGCGTTTGCTGATTTTGCATTGCCGGTTTTTCAGGCCGTTGGCATCGACCTGCCGCTTGACGAGATAACGTTCAGCGATCTGCACCTTTTCTTCTTCCGTATAGCCGGGCAGGTCGATCATTTCCATCCGGTCGCGAAGCGGGCCGGGAATGGTGTCCGGCATATTGGCCGTACAGACAAACATCACGCCGGAGAGGTCGAAAGGAACCGAGAGGTAATTGTCGCGGAACGTATTGTTCTGTTCCGGATCAAGCACCTCAAGGAGCGCAGCAGCAGGGTCGCCATGCACACCGGAGCCGAGCTTGTCGACTTCGTCAAGCAGCATGACACAGTTGTTGGTGCCGGCGCGCCGGATGGCCTGGATGATGTTGCCGGGAAGGGCGCCCAGGTAGGTTCGGCGGTGTCCCCGTATCTCGGCTTCGTCATGTACGCCGCCCATGCTGACCCGGACAAATTTGCGTCCGGTAGCCTTGGCAATGCTTTGCCCAAGCGAGGTTTTTCCGACGCCCGGCGGGCCGACAAAACACAGGAGGGGGCTTCTGCCTTGCGGGTTGAGCTTGTGGACAGCCAGGAACTCCAGGATGCGCCGCTTGATTTTTTCCAGGCCGTAATGATCCTGGTCCATCTGTTTTCTGGCCCGGGCAATGTCGGTCTGGTCTTCACTCGCAACCGACCACGGCAATTCGGTCAGCCATTCCAGGTAGGTACGCAGCATCGAATATTCACTTGCGGCTTCAGACATGCTTTTGAGGCGGTTCAGCTCTTTTTTCGCATGGGTTTCCGCTTCTTTCGGCATGTTTGCGCTGGCAATGGCATTTTCAATATCCTGCAATTCCGAACGGTTGCCTTCATTATCGCCAAGCTGGTTCTGGATGGTCTTTAACTGCTCGCGCAAAAGCACTTCGCGCTGCCTGTCACCCAGGCGTTCCTGGGTCTCTTTGTCGATATCGTGGGAAACACGCAGGACTTCCAGGCGGTAATTGAGCATTTTGAGCACATTGTCCATGCGCTCTTTCAAGTCCGGCATTTCCAGTACCGCCTGTTTTTCCTCCGGCCCGACGTCAATCAGGCCGGTCAACAGGTCGGAAAGCAGTTCCGGCGAACTGATGTTCAGCATGGAGTCGGCAATTTCCTGCGGGACATCCGGCATCATCTGCAAAATTTCAATCGCCCGCTGCTTGAGCTGAACCATGCGGCCCTCAATCTCGATATCCTTTTCATTCGTTTCTGAAAAACGCTCGACTTCGGCGACAAGGAAGGGGTAGCCATCCAGCATTTTTTTGATGCGGAAACGTCCCTCGCCCTGGCAGACGATGTGATGGGATTCGGACTGGCTGGTGACATAGCGCAGGATGTTGGAAGCCGTTCCGACTTCATGCAGTTGTTCCTGCTCCTGGGGAATATTTTCTTCCGGGTCTTTTTGCAGGATGATGCCCAGTTGGCGGTCATTGCGGATGGCTGTCTGGGCGGCAAGAATGGAACTGTCGCGCCCGATATGGATCGGAACGACCATGCCCGGAAAAAGAACCAGGTTTCGTACTGGCAGCAGGATCAGCGCGTTTTCCGGGATAGGGGGGAATTCGTCATGCTCTTTGCCTTCCCGCGTCGTCTGTACGGAAAGAGGGGTGTCTGTGCCCTGGGCAAGCGAAAAGGGATTGAATGGATTATTCATGGTTCACCTGTATCAGATTTTTCTCAGAACCAGCTTCAGGCAGCCGTTTTCCAGGACGTTTTTGCGGATGTTCAGTTGCCAGCCCTTGATATTCATCCGGCGTTCAAAACGGCCATGCGGGATTTCCATTCGCCGGATGACGGCGTGGGATTCATTGGGCAGCGGACGTTCCCCGACAACGGAAAGCGTATCACCGTCAACAACGATAGTCACGTTGTCTGCCGATACGCCAGGCAAGGCTATCCAGATGAATCGCTCATCCTTTGTTTCGAGAATATCGACAGGCGGTTCCCACATGGGGCCGTTTTGCCCGCTTTGGCGCAGATGGAAAAACTGGCGCTGAAGCCTGTCGGCCTGTTCGAGCATTTTCAGGGCATGTGCCCACATGGGCTTGGATGGATCGCGAAATGTCATAAATCAACCGTTTATTCAGAATTCGTGAAGCCCGCCGTTTTCTTTGGGCCAGTATTGTGGCAGAATTTTGCCTCCAGGAGATCTTGATTCTTTTCTGTATGTATCAGGTTTCCTTTTTGTGTCGGACATGTTCCTGTTCCATATGGTACCGTTTTTTGTCTTTTCAATGGCAGATATGCCTTGAGTATGGTGAAAAACCGGGCAGGGTGGAACAAAAAACCAAGTATCTGTAATATAGCGGCTTGAATATCTGATTTTTGGAGATGTGTTGAAAAATTATCCTCATCCCATCATTGCGCGTGAAGGCTGGCCTTTTCTTGGCCTGGCTTTTGTCGTGTCTGCGCTTGTCGCCTTCAAGTGGGGGCTGTGGTCTTTGCCGCTTTGGCTGATAACCTTTTTTATTCTCCAGTTTTTTCGCGATCCTGGCAGAACCGTGCCCGGCAATGCCAATGCGGTGCTGTCTCCGGCAGATGGCCGGATCGTGGTGGTGGAAAAAACGCAGGATGCCTATGCCGGTCGGGAAGCGCTGAAAATCAGTGTGTTCATGAACGTGTTCAACGTGCATTCCAATCGTTCCCCGGTCAATGGCGAGATAGAAAAAGTCGAGTATTTCCCCGGAAAATTTGTCAATGCCGACCTGGACAAGGCTTCGCTGGAAAACGAGCGCAACGCGATGGTTATCCATGCGGACAACGGTGAAACGGTGACCTGTGTCCAGATTGCGGGGCTGATTGCGCGCCGCATCCTCTGCTACGTCGGCAAGGGCGATGCTTTGCAGCGTGGCCAGCGTTACGGTTTTATCCGCTTCGGTTCGCGGGTGGATGTCTATCTCCCGGTTACCGCGCAGCCCAAAGTCGCCGTGGGCGACAAGGTTTATGCAACAGAAACGATTCTGGCAGAATTCCAGCCGCGTTGACGGGAACGGGCGTTAACGTGTTAATCTGTCATATCACGATGAAGCGTTATAACAGGACAGAAGAGACTGTTTTATTGCTGAAACACCCCGGGAAGGTTGCCCAATGAAACCGTTGAAGCCACGCCGCAGGGGAATTTATCTCCTGCCGAACATGATTACGATTTCCGCCCTTTTTTGCGGATTTTATGCCATCGTCATGTCGCTGAACCTGGAGTTCAAACAATCCACCGTCGCCATTTTTATCGGCATGATCCTCGACAGCATGGATGGTCGTGTTGCGCGCCTGACGCGCACGCAGAGCGAATTCGGCGCCCAGTTGGACAGCTTGTCCGACATGGTGACATTCGGGGTAGCGCCCGCACTGGTTGCTTATGAGTGGTCGCTGAAAGGGATGGGGCGGGTAGGCTGGGTTGCCGCTTTTATTTATTGTGCCTGTGCGGCATTGCGCCTGGCGCGTTTCAATACCAATATTGCCGTTGTCGACAAGCGGTTTTTCCAGGGGTTGCCCAGTCCGGCGGCGGCGGCCATTGTCACCGGGTTTATCTGGCTGATGGACGACCTGGGCTTTTTTGGCCGTGATTTTTACGGGATCTGCTGGGGGATTACCCTGTTTGCCGGTCTGACGATGGTCACCAATGTGCCGTTTTACAGTTTCAAGGAAATGAATATCCGCAAGTCGGTGCCGTTTATCGCCGTGATTGTGGTGGTGCTGATCATCGTCACGATTTCTTTTGATCCACCGAAGGTGCTGTTCGGGCTTTTTGTGCTGTATGGGCTTTCCGGCTACGTCATGTATGTGTGGCACAAGATCAAGGGCAAGCCGGTGAGTATTGTCCAGACGGAAGAAGAGGGGCTTGAAGCGCCGGATTCAAAATAGAGGTAGAATACTTTTAAAGTCGGCCGGTTGAAGTAGAAGGTGTATTCCGGCGGGGTAAAAAAAGTTGCATGACTCAAAAAAGAGGCTTATAGTTTCTCGCATGATTACCGCAAGTGACATTTCTGTTTTTCCTTCTTTTTGCGCACGGTACTTTGCCCTGCCGCTATTCCTGCTAGCGCGCTAAGCGTGCTGATTTCCCTATTCCACAATTTGTGCCGTTATTGCCGTTTGCCATGTGCAAATGAGGCGGGCTTGCCTGAATGGTTTTAATAGATACTGTTTTTATCAAAGGAGCGTGACATGGTTTCCAACCCAGCAGACAAAATTTATATTTTTGATACCACCTTGCGTGACGGGGAGCAGGTTCCCGGCAGCCAGTTGAATACACTGGAAAAAATCGAGATTGCGCGGGCGCTGGAAGAGCTGGGCGTGGACGTGCTTGAAGCCGGGTTTCCGATATCCAGTCCGGGCGATTTCAAATCGGTTGTCGAAATTTCCAAAGTGGTCAGGAAGCCTGTGATTGCGGCATTGACCCGCGCAGCCGAGCGAGACATTGATGCGGCTGTCGAAGCGCTCAAGCATGCTGAAAGGGGACGTATCCATACGGGCATCGGCGTGTCTCCCTACCACATCTATTCCAAGTTCAATTCGACGCCGGATGAAATTATCGAGCGGGCCGTCAAGGCGGTCAAATATGCCCGCCGCTTTATTGATGACGTCGAATTTTTTGCCGAGGATGCCGGCCGCAGCGAAAACGAATTCCTGGCGCGCATTGTCGAAGCCGTGATTGCGGCTGGTGCAACGGTGATCAATATTCCGGATACCACGGGATATTGCATGCCGCATGAGTATGGCGCGAAAATCAAGTACCTTGTGGACAACGTCAAGAATGTCGACAAGGCGATTCTTTCCGCCCATTGCCATAACGACCTGGGCATGGCAACGGCCAATACGTTGTCCGGCATTGTGAACGGCATCCGCCAGGTTGAGTGCACGGTCAACGGTATTGGCGAGCGCGCAGGCAATACCTCGATGGAAGAAATTGTCATGATCCTCAAGTGCCGCAAGGATCTGCCTTATTACACGGATATCGAAACCACGCGGATCATGAAGACATCGCGCCTGGTTTCCAACCTCATGCGCATGCCGGTGCAGCCCAACAAGGCCATTGTCGGGCGCAATGCCTTTGCCCATTCATCGGGCATTCATCAGGATGGCGTGCTGAAAAACCGGGAAAATTACGAGATCATTGACCCGGCGGATATTGGCGTGAGTGATTCCTCCATTGTGCTGACTGCCCGCAGTGGCCGTGCGGCGCTGGATCATCATTTGCGCCGTCTCGGTTACGAGCTTTCGCCAGAGGCGCTTGACGTGGCTTACACCAAGTTCCTGGTGGTGGCCGATGAGAAAAAAGAGGTTTCCGACGATGACCTGCGTATCCTCGCGGGTATCGAGACCATTGACGATGCCAGAAGGCTTCGGCTGGATTACCTGCAGGTGGTCTGCGGCAAGAGTGCCATCCCGATGGCAACGATTCGCCTGGTTGTCGATGGTGAACCATGCCTGGCAACGGCTTCCGGCAATGGCCCGATTGATGCGGCATTAAATGCGGTAAGGCAGCTTGTCAAACAGAAAGTGACGCTTGAGGAGTTTTTGATCCAAGCGATCACGCGCGGAACCGACGATGTCGGCAAGGTGCATATCCAGGTGGAATACAAGGGCAAGGTCTATTACGGATTTTCTGCGGATACCGACATTATCACGGCATCGGTCAACGCCTATCTGGATGCTGTTTCCAAGGTGATTGAGTAAACGGTTTTATCCTGTTTCTGCCAAAACGGCGGCATGTTATCAGCATGCCGCCGTTTTTTATCGTGGCAGGTAAAGCATATCCAGGCCGTTTTCCTTTCCCCGGACAATGCCGTCGGCGTCAAATTTGATGTGCATCATGGAGTCCCAGACACCGTCTTCCTTGTAGTGGTAACTCCATACGGTGTAACCCTTGAGGGCAAGGTAGTCGGTTTCCGCAGGCTGGCCCACGCGTAAAAGGACAGACTGCATATTGTCCTTCCCGACGCGGATAGCATCAAATTCATCAGTGGTGAGAACCTGTCTGCATGAAATGAGGCGGTGACCGGTATCCAGCCGGATCATGAACTTCTGCTGTCCATAGGCGCTGCCGTACTCCAGCAGGGTGGTATCGCCATCCTGATAGCGAGCCATCGGGGTGCCATATTTGGCGAGAATGGCGTTTTCCGTTTCTCCCGGTGACAGGGCCGGGCAAAAAACCGTACAGGCCGACAGCATGAGTGGCAGTGAAAGCAAAAGGAATGCGCGTTTTATCATGATGGATTCCTTGTCAGTGGGTCATGGCCGGGTCATACATGGTGTCAATGCCGCTTTCTTTCATTTTAACGGTGCCATCAGGATCATTCGGGTCAAACATGAAGTACATGACATAGTCCCATGCAAAGCTCTTTTTGTACCGGTAAGTCCAGACTTCGTAGTTGTATTTGTATATCCGGGTGATTTCAGCCGGATGGCCAATCGTTCTCAACAAATCCGAGCGGGTTGCCTTGCCGGTTTTCAAGGTATCGAATTTCCTGTCGGTCAGCACCTGCTCCCATTTCACCAGATGGCCGCTGGCGTCAAGGGTGGCAAAAAAGGCATATTGCGCCCAGTAGCCGCTGGCATATTCCAGCAGGATATATCCGTTTTCCTCATAGCGCGCGGTGGGTTGCCCATGATGGGCAATCACTTCGGCCTCAGTTGATCCCGGCGGCAGCGGAGAGGCGTATTTGTTGGCGCAGCCCGCTGCCAGCAGGGCTGCCATGAGAGCCAGAAGGCAAAAAAGACGTTTCATGCGGTTTTCCCGAAAACGAATGATTAAAAACCGATACCGATGCCGACTCCGCCGCCACGGTTTCCACCGCCGGCACCAATGCCGATGCCGATACCGGTTCGCCTCCAGAACCCGCCTTCATCGTTATATTGCGGATCGCGGCCGACTTCCATTTTCTGTACGATACCGTTGTCGTCAAACATGACATGCATCATGGAGTCCCAGACGTCATCCTGCTTGTACCGGTATGACCACACCTTGTAGTTGTTCTGGTAGATTTCAGAGGTTTCCGTTGGCTTGCCAACGGTTTTCAGGACATCGTTTGCCGTGGATTTCCCGATGGTGATCGTGGCGAATTTGGCATCTGTCCGTACCTGTTCCCAGGAAAGCAGGCGATGATCCTTGCTCATGCGGGCCATATTTGTTTCCTGGCTCCAGTAGCCGTCGGAATATTCCCACAAGGCGGTTTCGCCATCCTGGTATATCGCTGTCGGTTTGCCATATCGGGAAAGCACGCCCTGCTCCGGCGTGCCCGGCGCGGGCGGCGGGGCAAACATGGCGCATCCCGACAAACACAATGCCGTGAACAAGGTCAAAAGAGAGGTCAGGCGTTTCATGGCATTCTCCTTGTCAGGTTTGGCCGTGCCGGCAAATCCGGCTGTTTTACAGAATTTACCAAATTTTGCAAAAGGATGTTTGTACAGAAACAGATTTTTACTTTATACTGCGCCATTGGCTGATGTTTAGCCAGTTTTTTTATTTGTAATGTAATGTCACGGCATTCCGGGGTTCCGACTCCTCATGCCGCATGTGAAAGGTTAGTATATTATGGCTTTGGCAAAAGAAAGCAAGGCTGCAATCGTGGCGGAAAACGCCCGCAGCACAAACGATACAGGTTCTCCTGAAGTGCAGGTAGCGCTCCTGACAGCACGTATTAATGATCTTCAGGATCATTTCAGGGCGCACAAGAAGGATCATCACTCCCGTCGCGGTCTCCTTATGATGGTAAACCGCCGCAGGGATCTGCTGAACTATCTGCGCAAAAAAGATATCAACCGCTACCGCGAACTGATTGGCAAGCTTGGATTGCGTAAATAATTACGGATACGGTTCATCCGGTTGTATATATTGCTTAATGCCTGCGTCAGCTTGCTGTCGCGGGCATTTCGCTATGGAGCATCAAGTTTTTTTGTAGTTGTGAAAAGGTCGTAAAGTAGACCGCAAAAGCGCAGGCAGGTGTGATTTCCTGCCTTCATCAATGAGGCGAACGGTGGCGCCTGGAATACTGCCGGTAAAATTGAAAGGAATAGAATGTTTAACAAAGTGAGCAAGACTTTCCAGTATGGCCAGCATACGGTAACACTTGAAACAGGCGAAATTGCGCGCCAGTCTTCCGGTGCGGTTATGGTATCCATGGATGATACGGTTGTACTGGCAACGGTTGTTGCGCAGCAAAGTGCCCGTCCGGGACAGGATTTCTTCCCGCTGACGGTGGATTATATTGAAAAAAGTTATGCAGCCGGCCGTATTCCGGGCGGTTTTTTCAAACGTGAGGGCCGTCCTTCGGAAAAGGAAACCCTGACCTCCCGCCTGATTGATCGCCCGATCCGCCCGCTGTTCCCGGAAGGCTATGTCAATGAAGTGCAGGTCATCATCCACGTTTTGTCTGTCAACCCGGAAATTGATCCGGATATCCCGGCCATGATTGGCGCGTCGGCTGCGCTTTGCGTATCCGGCATCCCTTTCAACGGCCCGCTGGGCGCTGCCCGTATCGGTTACGTGGATGGCCAGTACATCCTGAACCCGACATCGTCGCAACTTGCCGTATCCAAAATGGATCTGGTTGTAGCCGGTACAGAGCAGGCCGTGCTGATGGTGGAATCCGATGCACAGGAACTGTCTGAAGAAGTCATGCTGGGCGGCGTGGTTTATGGCCACGAGCAGATGAGGGCGGTGATCGACGCGATTGACGAACTGGTCAGGGACGGCGGCAAGCCGGAAGTTGACTGGGTGCCGCCAGCCAGCAAGGAAACGCTGGTTGCTGGCGTGACCCGGATTGCCGAGCCGCTGCTGCGCGAAGCATACCAGATTCGCCAGAAACAGGCCCGCACTACCAAGCTGCGCCAGGCAACGGAAGAAGTGAACGTCGCCCTGGCTGCTGAAGCGGCTGCCAAAGGGGAGGACGCGCCAAATTCAACCGAAGTCGGCAACATCCTTTTCGACCTGGAGTCCCGCATTGTCCGTTCGCAGATACTGGAAGGCGAGCCGCGTATTGATGGCCGCGACACGCGTACCGTTCGCCCGATCGAGATTCGCACCAGTGTCTTGCCAAGAACGCACGGTTCGGCCCTCTTTACGCGTGGCGAAACCCAGGCGCTTGTCGTTGCCACACTGGGTACGGCCCGCGATAACCAGAAAATTGATGCACTGATGGGCGAATACAGCGATGCCTTCATGATGCACTACAACATGCCCCCGTTTGCGACCGGTGAAACCGGCCGTGTGGGTACGCCAAAGCGCCGTGAAATCGGTCATGGCCGCCTGGCCAAGCGCGGCTTGGCAGCGATTTTGCCAGCACAGGATGAATTCAGCTATTCCATCCGCCTGGTTTCCGAAATTACCGAGTCCAACGGATCGTCTTCGATGGCATCGGTTTGCGGCGGCAGCCTGGCACTGATGGATGCCGGTGTGCCCATCAAAAAGCATGTGGCAGGTATCGCAATGGGACTTATCAAGGAAGGCGGCAGGTTTGCCGTCCTGACCGATATCCTGGGCGACGAGGATCACCTGGGCGATATGGACTTCAAGGTGGCCGGTACTGCTGAAGGCATTACCGCATTGCAGATGGATATCAAGATCCAGGGCATCACCAAGGAAATCATGCAGGTGGCGCTGGCACAGGCGAAAGACGGCCGTATGCACATCCTCGAGAAAATGCAGGCAGCCATGCCCGCATTCAAGGCCGAACTGTCCGATTTTGCCCCTCGCCTGATTACGATCAAAATCAATCCGGAAAAAATCCGTGACGTGATCGGCAAGGGTGGCGCGGTTATCCGTGCCCTGACAGAAGAAACCGGCACCCAGATCGATATTACCGACGAGGGCGTTGTCACCATCGCTTCGGTTGACGGTGCCGCAGGCCAGGAAGCCAAGCGCCGTATCGAAGAACTGACGGCATCGGTTGAAATCGGCAAGGTTTATGACGGCACCGTCTTAAAGTTGCTGGATTTCGGCGCGATTGTCCAGGTTCTGCCGGGCCGCGATGGTTTGCTGCATATCAGCCAGATTGCGGCCGAGCGCGTCAATGCGGTAACGGACTATCTGCAGGAAGGCCAGCAGGT
>JAVBTJ010000012.1:0-9405 GCA_031556215.1 Oxalobacter sp. | reverse complement strand
CTGCTTGAAGCCGTCAAGGTCAAAGAAGAGGCAATAGCCGGTTTTCCCGGTTTTTGTCATTTCCCGGATATCTTCCATAGCGTCTTCATAGAGCTTGCGGCGGTTGGGCAGGTTCGTCAGGTGGTCATGGTGCGCCATTCTTTCGATAAGCTGCTCGTTCTTTTTGTTTTCAGTGATATCCAGGCTGCTGATGACATGAACCAGGCGGCCATCGACCCAGTTGAAGGCGGCGCTGACAACGCGAAACCACGAGCCGTCAAAGGGGCGCTGGTAGTCCCAGGAGTAGACTTTGGTAGGGTTGCCGGATTCATCAATCAGCCGGTATTTCGGGCAATAATCGCATGGTCCGGTTTTGTCGTCATACAGCGCCTGCCAGCATGTTTTTCCCAGCATGTTTTTCAGCCCACCGTATGGCGCGGCCATCGTTTTGTTGGCGTACATGATTTCATTGGTGAAAAAATCGTTCACGTAGACGTCGATGCCGATATTGTCCAGAATGCTGACAATGGATTGCTGGGCAAATTCAAAGTTGCGCTGGATAAGGCGGGTTTTGACGTGGTTGGCAATCAGGTTGAGCACCATGCGGGAGGATTGCAGCGAGTCTTCGCTGATATCGGTATGGCTGCGGCGGTCAAGCATGCCGACCAGGCCGATCAGCGTCTGGTCTGTATCGAGAACCGGTACCAGGATAACAGCGTTCTGATCCAGGATGCGGGCAAAAGAGTCATCCTTTTCGTCACTGTCAAGGGCATTGTGGAAAAAGGAATGCTTCAGGAGCGATTCGATGGCTTCCTTGTTTAAACGCTCTTCCAGGCGGAAAGGTTCCTCCAGTTGGGATATCCGGTAATTGGCGTATTGTTCCTTGAGATAAAAAGTCTGCGTGTGGTCGGCTTCATAGACAAAGCCGCAGCCAAATTGGTAATGCTCGCAGACTTCGGTGAGGATATGGCCGATGGTATCTTTTGTCTGGTCGGACGTCAGCCACTCGAAAATCCTCGCGAGTAGCTTGTGGTGCTCTTCATGATCCAGTTGTACCCTGCCCATATCCCCTCATAAGGTTGAATAACATTTATTTATTATACTGAATATCGCTGAAGTCATTTTTGGGGGCAGTCTGGTGGTGGGTTATGCCTGTTTTTCTTTCCGGAGCATTTTCAGGTTTTTTGCCCAGCCAATGAGTTGATCCAGCATCAGGCCCAGTGTTTTTTCATGGCGGGAGGCGGGTTTGAAAGTGTTGTTTTCAAAATCGGCAAAAAGGGAAAGTGTTACCTGCTCGCGAATGCTTGCTGTCTGGAATTGCGCCATGATCTGCCGTAGATGTTCTACCGCGCGGATGGCGCCGTTGGCGCCATAGCCGACATAGGACGCTGCCTTGTTTTTCCATTCAACGGCAAGAAAATCAATCGCGTTTTTCAGGGCGGGTGATACGGAGTGGTTGTATTCCGGCGTCACGAAGACAAAACCGTCAAATGACGCGATTTTTTCAGACCATCTTTTGGTGTGTTCTTGGGTGTATTGCTGCATCTGCGCCGGATAGGGTTCATCCAGAAGGGGGAGGTTGTAGTCCAGCAGGTCAATGAGCTCAAATTGGGCATCCGTTCGCCTTGAGGCGATGTCATAAGCCCAGGCGCCTACGGCTCCGCCGTTTCGTGCAGGACGGGTGCTTCCGATGATGATAGCAATCCGGATCATTTTTTCTCCTTTTCGGTCTCAATCCATATCAGGCAGGCTGATTGTTTATTTTAGATCATCATTGCTTTGACGAGAGCCTGTTTTTACCATTATATTAATTGGATATGTGATATTTTGTCGGTAGCGGTGGAAGTGCTGGTGAAAAGGCTTTGAAGGAGAGAATAATGCGATTCATGGCAGTGAGCAGATTTTTGCGTAATCTGGTTTTGGGGCTGGCGGTTTTAACGACAGGGTTTCTCCCTGTTGCGATGGCCGAAGCGCCGATGGTCAAAAAGCAGGTGCCGGGCTATTACCGGATGCCGCTTGGACAGTTTGAGGTAACGGCGCTGTTTGATGGTGCTTTTGACGTGGATATCGGGATCATGTCGAATGCCACAGAAGCTGAGTTGCACCTGATCCTGGAACGAAACTATGTTGACGGCAACAAGGTACAGACAGCCACCAACGTGTACCTGGTCAATACCGGGAAAAACCTGGTACTGGTGGATGCGGGGTATGGCGCGTTTTCAGGCCCGAAGATGGGCAAGACCCTGGAAAATCTGAAAG
Source organism: Oxalobacter sp. (assembly GCA_031556215.1). GTDB lineage: Bacteria > Pseudomonadota > Gammaproteobacteria > Burkholderiales > Burkholderiaceae_D > Oxalobacter. The sequence continues at coordinate 7,167 of JAVBTJ010000012.1, read as the reverse complement.
CAGCCGGGTATGCGCCGGAACAGGTGGATACCATCCTTTTGACGCACATGCACGGGGATCATGTTGGGGGACTGGTTGATGCAGAGGGCAAGATGGTTTTCCCGAATGCCAAAGTCTATGCCAACCAGATGGAAAGTGACTTCTGGCTGTCCGAAAAAAATGCGATTGAGGCCAACGATGCATTGAAAAAGCGCTTCAAAATAGCGGAGTCTTCCGCTGCGCCTTATCGTGCGGCAGGGAAATGGCATACATTCCGGCACAAGGATGAGGTCGTGCCCGGTATCAAGGCTATTTCTGCCCTTGGGCATACGCCGGGGCATACCCTGTTCAGGGTCACGTCAGGTGACGCGCGCCTGTTTATCCTGGGAGATATTGTCGTTAGCCCGACCATACAGTTTGCCCGCCCGGATGTTGCGCTGGAGTTTGACATGGATCCGGATCAATCGGTTCTTACCCGTTACAAGGTGTTTAACCTGGCGGCGAAGTACAGGTGGATGGTTACCGCTTCGCACCTGCCTTATCCCGGCATCGGGCAGGTTCGCTCAAACGGTGACGGCACCTACGGCTGGATTCCGCTTCAGTTGATGCCTGAATAAGTTTTCAGCACAGATACACTTGATTTCCGGCATACCCCTTCTTGCAAAGGGTATGCCGGATTTTTTTGTGGGAAGAGCGGCTTACCCGGCCTGTGCAACGGATTTGCGGAAACGGAACTGGGCGGCGAAAAAGAAAACCATGCCGATGAATCCCATGATGAAGAGGTCTTTCCAGACGATCATGAACCCGGCTCCCCGGTACAGGATGGATTGCGCCAGGCGGACAAAGTAGGTGATCGGCACGAACCGCATCAGGTGGCGCATGATTTCTGGCATGCTTTCCTGCGGCGTGACGCCGCCCGAGAGCATTTGCATGGGAATGATGGTCAGGAAAATCAGCAGGCCAAGCTGCGGCATGGAACGCGCAATGGTTCCCAGGAAGATGCCGATTGACCCGGCAGAAAAGAGATAAACGGCAGCCGCTGAAATGAAAAGCGGGATGGAACCGGCAATCGGGACTTTCAGCAGGGTTTTGATGGTGACGGTTAGCGCAAAGGTGGCGGCAATGAGGACAGCCAGCCCGTTTGCCCATATCTTGGATGCCATGATTTCGATGGGAACCAGCGGCATGGCCAGCAGATGCTCAATAGTGCCGTGTTCGCGTTCACGGATATAGGCCGCGCCGACCAGGATGATGGTCAGCATGTTGATGTTGTTGATGGTTTCCATGACGCCGCCAAACCAGAATCCCGTCAGGTTGGGATTGAATTTGACGCGCGTGACAAGGTTGATGGGGGAAAGGGTTTTTTCGTAGGTGCGGTTGACGAATTCATTGATTTCGGTCGTCATGATGTTCTGGATATAGCCCGCGCCGATAAAGGCCTGGCTCATCACGGTGGCATCAATGTTGACCTGGATGGTCGGGTTGCGCAGGGCCAGCAGGTCTTTTTCAAAGGCGGGGGGAATGATGATGGTAAAGGAATGCAATCCCCGATCCAGCGTTTTGTCTATTTCGTGGATGCTGACAAGATCGGGCTTTTTGAAATAGGGCTGTGTCAGCGCATAGGCAAACCGGCGCGAGAGTTGCGACTGATCCTGGTCAACAATGGCAACCGGCGCGTTTCTTAATTCCTGCGAAACGCCTTTGGAGGCGCTGTAAACACCGCCGGTAAACGCCCAGATGATCAGTAAAAGCAAAACCTTGTCGGCAGCCAGGCTCCGCAGTTCCTTGATGCCCAGATGGTAGATGTTCAGAAAATGCGTTTTCATGGCGGTCTCATTTTTCCTGGTTGGGCAACAGCAGGTAAGCGATGAAGGTATTGATCGGGAAAAACAGCGCCAGGGTGAGAAGCGGGTCGATCAGGTCAGGGAAATTGAGCGCCTTGGTGAAAACGCCCCGGCTGAGAACAAGGAAATAGGATGCCGGGAAGCATTGCCCCACCCAGTATGCGCCGCCTTCAAGGGAGCCGACGGGGGTAGTCAGCCCGGAAAACTGGGTGGTCGGCAGCATGGTCAGGATGGCGGTGCCGAAAAGCGCGGATATCTGGGTCGGGGTAAAGGTGGAAATGACCAGGCCAACGCCGGTTGTGGCGGTGACATACAGGAGCGCTCCCAGTGTCAGCGCCAGGAAGCTGCCTTTGAGCGGTACCCTGAAAAGGAAGAGTGCCATCCCGATGAGGATGAAATAGCTGAACATCGCAATCACGATGTAGGGAAGCTGTTTGCCCAGCAAAAATTCCAGCTTGGTTGTGGGGGTGACGTAAAAGTTGGTAATGGAACCCAGCTCCTTTTCCCGCACCACGCCAAGCGCAACCAGTACAGAGGGAATGAGGATCAAAAGGAGGGGGATGACGGCAGGTACCATTGCGTAAATGCTTTTGAAGTCCTGGTTGTAGCGGTATCGCAGATCCAGTTGGGCGGGCAGGGACGAAAGCGTCTGGCCCGTTTTTTCCCGGGCAAGCTCGGCCAGGTATTCCTGGTGCATGCCGATGACATAGCCCCGCGTTGTTTCCCCCCTGTACGGCATGGCGCCATCTATCCATGCGCTGATTTCCGGGTAACGGTTCTGGAGCAGATCGCGCCCGTATCCCGGCGGGATTTCGATGGCAACGGTCAGTTCGCCCGTTTTCATGCGGTGTTCCAGTTCTTCCGCGCTTTTGATGGGGGCTTGCTGGATGAAATAGCGCGATCCGGAAAGGCTGTCGATATAGTCTCTTGACTGCAGGGATTGATCCTGGTCGTATGCGGCAAATTTCAGGTCTTCCACGTCCATCGAAATGCCGCTTCCCAGTACGAACATCAGGAGCGCCGACCCCAAAAGGGCAAAGATCAGGCGGATGGGGTCGCGTTTTAACTCGAGGCTTTCGCGGAAGGCATAGCCCAGCATGCGTTGCAGGCTGAAAAAGGCGTGTGTTTCGGGTGCGCTGGCTTCCGGTTCGATCTTCGTGCTTTCAAAGGAGGTTTGCTCTTCCTTGCCAACGGCGTTTTCCAGGTAGGCGATAAAGGCTTCTTCCAGCGTGGCGGCCTGCTTTTTTTCCTGCAGTTCTTTGGGGGTGCCGCTGTCCAGCACGATACCTGCGTGCATGAGCGACATGCGGTCGCAACGTTCGGCCTCATTCATGAAGTGGGTTGAGATGAAAATGGTGACATCCTGTTCCCGCGACATCTGGATCAAGTAGCGCCAGAATTCGTCGCGCGCTATGGGGTCTACGCCGGAAGTGGGTTCGTCCAGGATCAGGAGTTTTGGCTCATGCACGACGGAGACGGCAAGCGAAAGGCGCTGGCGGATGCCCAAAGGAAGCCCTTCTGCCGGTGAGTCAACATAAGGCGTCAGACCGAAACGCTCAACCAGTTCTGCAATGCGGGATTTTTTCCTGTCGGCGGGAAGATGGAAGAGCTCGGCATGCAGGTTCAGGTTTTGCATGACGGTCAGTTCGCCGTAGAGGGAAAATGACTGCGACATGTAGCCAACGTCCCGTCGGCTTTCCAGGTTGCCGGCATCCACAACCCGGCTAAAAATTTTTGAACTGCCTTCCGTTGGCGGGAGAAGGCCGGTCAGCATTTTCATGGTGGTGGTCTTGCCGCAGCCATTGGAGCCTAAAAAGCCGAAAATTTCGCCCTTGGTGATTTTGAAACTGACATTGTCAACTGCGGTAAAGTCGCCAAAACGCTGGGTCAGGCCATCTGCCTCAATGGCCCAGTCGCCGTTTTTTGCTTTCAGGGGCGGGATGACGAGTTCCTGGTAATCCTGTGTGCGGGAGTTCGGCAGAAAGTGGATGAAAGCCTTTTCCAGCGTATCGGCATGGGCGTTTTCTTTCATTTCTTCCGCCGTGCCTGTCGCAATGACTTTGCCGCCATACATGGCGGCCAACCAGTCAAACTGTTCGGCTTCTTCCATGTAGGCGGTAGCGACCAGTACGCTCATATGGGTGCGGCGCTGGCGGATGGCGTTAATCAGTTCCCAGAACTGGCGGCGGGAAAGCGGGTCTACGCCGGTGGTCGGTTCGTCCAGGATCAGCAAGTCCGGGTCATGCACCAGCGAGCAGCACAGTCCCAGTTTTTGCTTCATGCCGCCGGAGAGTTTACCCGCAGGGCGATCCTTGAAAGGGCCCAGGCCGGTTGCTTCGGTGAGTTCGTTGATGCGGGCAATGCGTTCTTCTTTTTTGTGGCCGAAAAGCCGGGCGAAAAAATCAATATTTTCAGCAACGGAAAGGGTGGGATAGAGGTTTTTCCCCAATCCCTGCGGCATGTAGGCAATGCGCGGCAGGAGCAGGTTCCTGTCGCGTTGGTTGCTGATATCGGTCTGGAGTACCGTGACCGTGCCATCCTGGATTTTGCGCGCGCCGGAAATCAGCGCCAGAAGGGAAGACTTGCCGACACCGTCCGGGCCGATCAGGCCGACCATGCACCCGCCCGGTATTTCCAGGGAGACATCGTCAAGGGCGGTAACTTCCTTGTAATGCAGGCTGACGTTTTGAAGCCGGGCTGCAATGGAGTTGGTCATGATTTACCTTGAGGGCTGCGGCAGTTTGGCTGGCCACGCTGTGCCGGGCTTGATCCTGACCCAGCCAACGCCCGGCATGCCCGGCTTGGCGACGTTGCTGTTTTTTTCAAGCCAGTCGCGGTTGACCTTGATTTTGACCCGGAACATGAATTTGATCCGTTCTTCCTGGGTTTCTACTTCCTTGGGGGTAAACTGGTTTTTGGGCGCCACGAAGGCGATATGGGCGGGAATCCGCATGTCCGGCAGGGCATCCAGCACGATATAAGCCTCATCGTCCATGACGACCTTTCCGGCTTCTTCGGTGTTGAGATAGACGTACATGTAGACGTCGGAAAGATCAATCATGGACAGGACACGACCACCTGCTGCGACCACTTCCCCCGGTTCTGCCAAGCGGTACAGGACACGCCCGTCAACCGGGACACGGAGAATGGTGTCATCGACACTGACTTTCAGGTTATCCACATTAGCGATGGCCGCTTCAACGGCGGCATCGGCTTCGCTGACGTGATTCTTTGCAGCGGCAAGACTGGCGTCAGCCGTTTGGAGCGTTGAGCGGTCTTTGTCCAGTTGGGCTTCGGAAATAAAGTTTTTCCGGATCAGTTCTTCGGTGCGCCTGTACGTTATCAGTGCCAGTTTTTGCTGGCTGACGGCGGTTTTGACGTTTTCACGGCTGACTTTCGCGGCTTCGCGCGCCTGAACCAGGTTAGCCTCTGCCGCCCGCAACTGGGCCTTGACGTCTTCGCCATCCAGAAGGGCTGCGATTTCCCCTCCTTTAAGGTCTGCGCCCTCCCTGAAGCGCACTTCAATCACTTTTCCCTGTATCTTGGAGGCGATAGCGGTTTCGGTGGCTTCCAGGCGGCCATTGCCGTATGAAAAGCCTTCCGGCACGGCTGGCGGTTTCAGGAAGTGCCATGCAACAATGCCGAGAACAACAACGACAGCAGCGATGATGATGACCCTGGTCAGACGCTGACCAGAAAGTTTGAAAGGCATGTTTTAGCTCCTGGATTTCATCCTTTCCTGATTATAGGCATATTATGCAGGGGCTTGTCAAAGCAACTTATCAAAAGATAAATATTCTATGGCCAACTTTTTCAGAGCGCGTTAAGCTGTCATAATCATGGATGTTGCTTTTGCTCCTGATGAATATGGAACTGGTCTGTCCTGCCGGCTCGCTGCCGGCCCTGAAACAATCCATTGATAATGGCGCTGACTGTGTCTATCTCGGTTTTCGCGATGCCACGAACGCGCGGAATTTTGCCGGGCTGAATTTTGACGGGAAATCCCTTTCAGAAGGCATCCGCTATGCGCATGAGCGCGGCAGGAAAGTGCTGCTTGCCCTGAATACCTATCCGAAGCCCGGAACATGGGATACCTGGAAAGACGCTGTGGATCGCGCGGCGGCAGGCGGCGTTGACGCCCTGATTGTTGCTGATTTTGCCCTCATGCAGTATGCAACGGAAAACCATCCCGGTTTGCGGCTGCATCTCTCCGTACAGGGTTCTGCCACGAATTACGAGGCCATCAATTTTTATCGTGAGCGTTTCGGCATCACCCGTGCCGTTTTGCCCCGGGTGCTTTCTGTCGAACAGGTGGCGCAGGTGGTGAAAAATACCGAGGTGGAAATAGAGGTATTCGGTTTTGGCAGCCTGTGCGTCATGGTGGAGGGGCGATGCGCCCTTTCCTCCTATGTGACGGGCGAAGCGCCCAATAACAGCGGTGTGTGTTCCCCGGCAAAGGCGGTGCGCTGGCAGAAGACGCCAAAAGGGCTGGAGTCACGCTTGAATGGCGTGTTGATTGACCGCTATGCCGATCATGAAAATGCCAGTTATCCGACGCTTTGCAAGGGACGGTTTGAAGTGAATGGCGAATCGTATTACGCCATCGAAGAGCCCGCCAGCCTGAATACGCTGGCGATTCTGCCCGCGCTGAAGGAGATGGGCGTGGCTGCCATTAAGATTGAGGGACGTCAACGTAGCCCAGCATATGTGGGACAGGTGACTCGGGTGTGGCGTGAGGCGATTGATCGCTGCATGAACCCTGCGGTGGGCGCCTATGCGGTGAATCCATCCTGGACGGCGGAGTTGAGCAAGGTAGCAGAAGGGCTGCAGCATACGCTGGGCGCCTATCACCGCTCCTGGAAATGACGGGGAGGGACGTTTGAAACTGGCGCTGGGAGCGATTCCTTATTACTGGCCCAAAGAGGCCGTATTTGATTTTTATGCGCAGGTACAGGATGCGCCCGTGGATATCGTGTACCTGGGGGAAACGGTGTGCGCGAAGCGGTATGCGCTACGCCTGGAGGACTGGCTGGCGATTGCGGAAAAGTTGCGCTTGGCAGGCAAGGCGGTTTTTTTCTCAACGCAGGTGCTGCTGGAATCCGATACGCATTTGCACATCATGAAGCGGATTGTAGAAAATGATCGTTTTCCCGTGGAAGCCAATGACATGGGAGCGGTTCATCTGCTGACGGGCAGACAGGGCTTTGTGGCAGGCATGCATCTGAATGTCTATCATCCCGCTGCGCTCGACATGATGGCGGATATGGGGGCAATACGCTGGGTGATGCCGATGGAAATGGGTAAAACGGATCTGGCGCAGATGATGGCCTTGCTCAAACGGGAT
>JAVBTJ010000090.1:0-22262 GCA_031556215.1 Oxalobacter sp. | reverse complement strand
AAAAAAGCCCCGCTGGTGCGGAGCTTTTTGATGATGAGGCGGATTGGCTACTTGATCTTGGTTTCCTTGTAAGGCACGTGTTTACGGGCCTTGGGGTCGAACTTGACGATTTCGATTTTATCCGGGGTAGTACGTTTATTTTTGGTAGTGGTATAAAAGTGCCCGGTACCTGCTGTTGATTCCAGCTTGATTTTTTCTCTGCCAGACTTTGCCATAGTATTCTCCTGTTAGACCTTCAACCCGCGTTCGCGCATATCGGCGAGGACGGCGTCGATGCCGAGCTTGTCGATAGTTCTGAGTCCGGCTCTTGAGAGGCGGAGGGAAACCCAGCGGTTTTCGGATTCCACGAAGAAGCGCCTGCTTTGCAGGTTAGGGAGAAAGCGACGCTTGGTTTTATTATTAGCGTGAGAGACATTATTACCGGACATGGGTTTTTTGCCTGTCACCTGGCACACACGGGCCATACAGCACCTCCTGAAACGATTAGAAAATCAAAGAAACGAATTCTATTCCAAAACGAAATAAAATTCAACAAGTTGCACACTTTTATTGTGTCGCGATATTTTTTAGGGGATACAGTAAAAGGTGGTATCAGGCACGCTAGGTCAGGCCGCGCCAGAGGATGTAAAGCCAATCGCCAGCCTTTAAAGTCGGGCGCTTGTTGAAAATATCAAACCCGACGGATTCGATCCGATCCAGGATTCTTAAACCGCCGTTGACAACGAAACGCAGTTCCCAGCCAATGCGGCCCGGAAGGCGTCCAGGCAGGGCTGCGCCTGAAAGCATGAGTTCGCGGGTTCTATTTATTTCAAACTGCATCAGGGCGTGCCAGGCATCATTGACAGTCGCACTGGCAATCATCTCTTCGGTCACGCCAAAGCGGAGCTGGTCTTCCTGTGGGAGGTAGATGCGGTTCTTTTGCCAGTCCACGGCAACATCCTGCCAGAAGTTGATAAGTTGCAGGGCGGAGCAGATGGCGTCGGACATGCGGATGTTTTCATCCGTTGCTGCGCCATAAAGATGCAGCATGAGCAGGCCGACAGGATTGGCGGAACGCTGGCAGTAGTCCAGCAGGGCGGGGTAGGTTGGGTATCGAAGGGTGTGGGTATCCTGTTTGAAAGCGGATATCAGGTCGCGAAAGGGTTGCAGGGGAAGGTGGTGGTGCTCGATCACTTCTTTCAGGCGGATAAAGCGTTCGTCCTGCGAGAGGGTGCCCTGTTCAATGGCATCCAGTTCCTTCAGATAGGAGTCCAGCCCGGCCTGGCGTTCTTCCTGCGTTGCATCGCCTTCGTCGGCAATATCGTCAGCCGAGCGCGCAAAGGCATAAATGACTTCCACAGGATAACGCAGCCTGGCGGGAAGCAGGACGGAAGCAACAGGAAAGTTTTCGTAATGGTCAACAGCCATTGTCTTGTGCAGAATGAAAAACAATCGCCATGTTAAAGGAAAAGCGACCGGTGATGCACATTCCTGAAATTATTTGACGCATGCTGGCGTTGCGATTTCCATTTTAAGGTAACATGTGAGGCTGATGATTTCCTGCACGGGAAATATAACAAAGGCGGGCAAATGCAGTAAAATACCTGCCGTCAAATATCTTGAGTTGCGAGGGTGGCGAAATTGGTAGACGCACCAGGTTTAGGTCCTGACGCCAGTTATGGTGGAGGGGTTCGAGTCCCCTACCTCGCACCAAAAAGCACTTTCATAAGCCCTCATAATCCATCAAAAACCCGTATAATCACAACAGGTTATGCGGGTTTTTTGTTTCATGCGTATTCATGCAATATCATGCAATCGGGGGTATGTAGGGGGTATATTTTGATGAAAGTACCCCCTACTGAAAATAATATACCCCCAGGCTATGGGGGTATTTATGGGAAAGCTGACGGACAGGGAAGTAAGTAAACTGAAACCAGCGGAAAAGGCGTACAGGAAGCCGGACGGTGGCGGCCTGTATCTGGTTGTCACGCCATCAGGCGGGAAGCTGTGGCGCATGAAGTACCGAATAGATGGGAAGGAAAAACTGCTGTCCATTGGAAAGTACCCGGATATTTCTATTGCTGATGCCCGCAAGCGCCAACAGGAGGCGCGAACGCAAATAGCCAACAGCATTGATCCGGCGGAAATAAAGCAGACACAGAAAGCTGCCAGAATCGCGGCAGCGGCAAATACCTTTGAAGCCGTCGCTCGGGAATGGCATTCCCAAAAAACTAACTTCACGCAAAACACGGCAAAGAACGTCCTGGCTCGGTTGGAACGTCTTGTTTTCCCGTGGATTGGGTCGCGTCCCGTTGCCGAGATAACCGCCCCGGAATTTCTGAACGTATTGCGCCGGGTAGAGGAACAGGGGAAGCGGGAAACAGCGCACAGATTGAGAGGCATTTGCAGCCAGGTTATGCGTTATGCCGTTGTAACTGGACGGGCGCAGCATGACCCGGCAGGAGCCTTGCAGGGAGCATTGCAGCCCCGCAAGGTAAAACACCTGGCCGCCCTGACAGGGCCGAAGAAGGTAGCCGATGGATGGCTATACTGGCACGATCACTGTTGCTTGCGCCCTCAAAATCGCCCCCTATGTGTTTGTCCGTCCTGGCGAGTTACGCAAGGCAGAATGGGCTGATATTGACCTTGAAGCGGCAGAATGGCGATATACCGTCACAAAGACGGACACGCCGCATATTGTTCCGCTGGCGCGGCAGGTGGTAGACATTCTCAAGGAATTGCAGCCGATTACCGGGCACGGCCGGTACGTTTTCCCAAGCGCCAGGACAGGAGAACGCCCCATGTCTGACAATGCCATATTGTCTGCTTTCAGACGCATTGGCATACCCAAAGACGAAATGACAGGGCATGGCTTCCGTGCGATGGCACGAACCATCCTTGATGAAGTATTAGGTGTCCGGATTGACCTGATCGAGCACCAGCTTGCCCATGCGGTGCGTGACACGAATGGCAGGGCGTACAACCGCACATCGCACCTGAAGGAGCGCCAGAAAATGATGCAGCAATGGGCTGACTACCTGGACGGTCTGAAAGCCGGAGCGAAGATTATTTCATTGAGGGGAAACGCGGCATAATCCTCGATTTTCCCTGAAGCAGCATGACAGATACCCCATTTTCTTCCGATGAGTTCTTCACATTGCGTGAGGATATTTTGCCGGATTTACGCCGTATTGCCGGGCAAACGCAGGGTGAGTGTACTGTTGACGATCTGATAAATGATGCCTGGTTGTTGGCATTTGAACTGCAGTGCGATGAAACGCAAGCCAATATTCTGAGCCAGGACTTTAAGAAAATGCTGATTTCCCGCCTGTTCAATCGTTTTTGCAAGTTCTTCAGCAAAAGGCTGCGCCGTACCGCAATCCGTCTTGATGATTTTGGTAATGATGATGACGACGGCGGAAAAAGTAATTGGCTGGAGAGTTTGACGGCATCAGAAGAAGCCGATCCCTTTGTGCAACTCTGCCGAAAGGAAGAAATGCAGGAGAAGGAGGATCGATTGAAGGCCAGCTATTCTGAAGCGGCGGCATATTTTCTGTCGCAAGAAAATCTTAAATCACGCAGGCTAAATATTGCAGAGTATCTCGCGTTATCTTGGCGCTGGGTGCGACACAAAATGAAAAGGGCGCGTGATTGGGTGCAGCGGCAGAGTTCTTTGTTTGATGGTATTGAAGTGATTGACGATAACTTTCTTCCGATTCCAAACAGGCTGAAATACCAAAAACCGCTTTCCCGCGAAGAACGTGCCGCCTTGGAACATCAAAAGCGCCTCCTGCAGAAAAAGCTCATTCCTCGAATGTACGTTCCGATCCGGGTAGATGAGCGCTGAATCGCCCAATAGAAGGGGTTACATTGAATGCGTTTTCAGCCATTCACGCATCACGTCATTAACGCGAGTTTGCCAGCCTCTACCTGTTGCCCGTAGCCCGGCCAGCACATCTTCATCAAACCGGATCGCTGTTTGCTTTTTAGTCGGCAAACGGTTGGGGCCGCGCACCCGGCGCAGTTTAGATTGCAGGTCTTTAGGCAATTCGGAAAAGGAAATGGCGTTTTTGAACATTTCCTCCGTCCATTCCGGATTGTCTTTGTCTATTAACTCAGGGTTTGGTTTCTTCTTCATAGCGTTTTACCTCTCGCTTGTTTGCTTTGCGAAAACTGATGACACGAATGCCGTTTTCCGTGCTTGTGAAAACCAGTGCATGAAGCCTGTCCTCAATTTGTCCTAAAGCAAGAATGCGTATTTCTCCATAATCCCGACGATTGTCAGGGTAATACAAGGCAGTATCAAAATCGAACTCTGCAGCCAACTCAAACGACAATCCGCGAGTACGGATATTTTCTGCGTTCTTATCGGGGTCAAAGGTGATTTCCATATTCAAATTGTATATGCAATTTATGGTTGCGTCAAATCAGATTGTATATGCAATTTATGCGATGTTTCTGTTGACGAGCGCCACCGCATCGGGGTATTCTGTACTCGCTGCCGAGAAAGAGGCGGCCAGGATTGGCGTCCTGATAGCATAGGCGGACAACCGCCATTAGCGCGGTTTTTTACGTCCGCAGCATGGTTTCCTATGGGCGACCGTGCAGGGCATCTTTTGATGCGCCGGTACCTATGCACCGGTACGCCAACCTGTACGGTTTGCTCACCACTTGGTGAGTGAAGTGCTTAATTACAGGAGAAAACCATGTCAATATTCACGCCAGCACCTGATCAAAGTAAGGTCAAACATCTCTTATTCACCATTCGTGTCATTACCCCTGTTCAGGGAGGCTATGCGCTGCAAATTGTAACTGGGAACGTTGTTTCGTTCCGGGAAGCTATATGCCATACAGGGAAGGTCAGCCAATGTGCGGCGAATATCCAAAAGGAGACAATCCGCTTGACACATCATTTACAGCAATTTACCCGAGAAAATGCGTGAAAACATTTTTGATGCTTTGCATAAAAAGGCTGTCCATCCTCAAGTTGTGAATGTGGAATTTAAGGAGGTGCGGCCATGAATCAATCAAGGGGAACCAAGTCAAAATCCATCCACCGGGAGGAAGATTATGCGTAAAACAAAGACGAAACACCGCACCTTTCACACCATCAATCCGGCGGGTGACGAAATCTTTTCCGTCAATGAGGGACTGCCGATTGTAGAAGCCCTGGAGGAAGTATCTACGCTCCTGTCAGTAGCGCTTCCTGTTGTTTACGGGGTTGCAGAAAACAGCGATAGCGATGCTTATGCCGCCGTCTATCTGGTGAAAATGGCAAAGGCGGTTATTGATTCTGTTGTCAGCGGCATGCCGATAGGAGGGATGTCATGAGCAAAGCGAATAACAAGCCCAAAATTCATGAAGCCATTTTCAAGCCATTGGAGTCATTCGACGATGCAAGCCGTCCTTATTACAAACGATAGAAACCCAGACCTTCCTTTTTCTGATATTAGAAATCATTTTTGGTTGCGGCCAAATACGCCGTATGGCAATTTGACTTTGAAATTGTTCAGGTTGAATCAACGTATCGAAGAGGCCAATAGACATTTGCTGGATAGCTTCACATATTGGTACATCATCAATATTGCCACATTGCAACAGGCTCCCATGCATCCCGATGCCATGGAGCGACATTTTTATGCTATTGAAATAGCGATTCTTATGATGAGGCGAACAGCGGATGAATTCATCGCTTTAGTTTCATGTCTATCAGATTGGGAAGGGGGGAATACTTATCCGCAGCGCATTCGCATTGGAGAGATTGGGGAATTGCTTAAAAGAGACGCATCGCATGGCCCGAAGTTATATGAGCCTCACATTGACATGCGTCAACATCTGAATGAGATAGCAAATGCGTTTAAACATTCATTTGTTCAAACGGATCTTAATCTTGTTGGAACAGATGAGCCAATGGTGAATGCTTTAAGCCTCCACTACAATAAGCTTGATTCTGGAGTGCGCTTTTATAGCGTGCCTCTTGCTGATCTTGCTCGAGATTTCAGTAAGTTTTATTTTGACATCGTCATGTGGCTTCAGGTTTTTTCTGAGCGATATCGTCCAAGCTGATCATGAAAAGATCAAAGATAAATCAGGATGGGGGTATTTCTGGGGGTATTTTAAAAAATCGAACTTCGAAAACGCAATATTCATACGGTTTACAGCGATCTGTTCAATGCCCCTCCCTCAACAGAACCCGGCCCGCTTTCCGCCTGATTTGATTGCCCGGCGTTTGACGAACAGTTCATCCGGCCATTTTTACATCAGAACCACTCGGCAACACCACCATGGCTGGAGCATGCTCCCTGCCTTGTCTTGCTGGAGCTGTAAGTGCCGTCTTTGCATTTTGCCGTTGCGCCTTCCGGACGGCCCTTGTCGGCTTTGGCTTCTTTCTTTTCAGCCTGTTTTACATCCTTTGCGTCTTTCTTGTTGGCCTGTTTGGCCTCTTTTGCTTCTTTTTTCTCAGCCTGTTTTACATCCTTTGCATCTTTCTTGTTGGCCTTCTTTACCTCTTTCGCCTCTTTTTTTTCTGCCTGTTTTGTCACAGGAGGCTTTTCTTCTTTCGTGGCCTGCGCAAATGCAGGGACAGCCAGAACGAGAGACAGCAGGATGGCGAGTTTTTTCATGGTGGTTCCTTTGGGGTGGGTTTGTAATAGCGGCTTATTCCTGGTTTTTCCTCACAATTGCCGTTTATATATCCGAAAATGAGGGATTTAAAGTGAGGTTCGGAAAATAGGATAGCATTTTATGCCGCTATTGCGCCATAAATGTTGCCTGATGGACGCATGGCAAGCGGTGCAATTGCAGAAATGATGTTAAATCGGGAACGTCGATAAGATACGGTTTTCCTGACGATTGAAAGGGCATCGAGCATCCCTTTGCATCAATTGATCCATGCCTGAAGCGTGTGAGGGGTTTCCTCCGTATCACCGATATGCTTCCATGACCATTCCTCTGTTGCTCCCGGAATTTTGCGGTAACCGTGGTTGTGCGCAAAATCTGATATTTCAAGATAATCGGATGGGCGTAACGGATCGTCGGGACGTGTCACGATCATGTAAATACCGATTTTCGTGTAACCGAGTTCATGGATTTTGGCAAGCATCTGCTTGTAGAGGTCGTTGCCGATGCCTCGTTTACGATAGGGGCGGTCAAGGATAAGTTCGCCCCAGTAGTAGGCGTCATCGCCGAAAACCTTGAGCGAATTGTCGGCCCAGTTGCCTTTGGCGGGCTGTCCCGTTGCTGCACCCACTACCTGGTTGTCGGTATCGCGCAGGAGTATTACCATGCCATCGGGATTGGCCGCATAGTATTGCAGATATTTTTGCTCGTATTCGAGGCTTCCGTCATAAAGATAAGGATATTCCCGGAAAACACGGATACGCAGCATACCAAGTTCTTCAAGTACCGGCGCGATCTCCGTTCCACGCAGAAATTCCCATCGCAAAGGATTACGTTCACTCATCGGATACTTTTTGGTCGATTTTTTGAGGGGGGCTGTCAATTTATGAAGCGAATTCAAAGTCGGAATTTTCTGCTTTTTTATCTTGTATCATTCGATAATATATAAAAACACAGCTACATCAGCGATATTAGCATAACAAAATCCGGCTTTATTTCAGGAGAGGGATTTCATTTCGGTAAAAGTTGACGGGGAATGCCTTGTTTTGTTCCACTTATGTGGCAAGATGAGCCAAAACAGAACATCCAGATAAAACGCAAGTTATGGCAAACCGCAAAATCCGTGAAAAGCTGATGCTCAAGTCTGTTGATGAGAGGCATCTGGAGCAGTTTAACAAACTGCTCCGGTATGTTTTCCAGGTCACCAGCAAAGACCTGCTTGAGGGTGGGTATGAGGATGGCGAACTGATCCGTTCCAAATTGCCCATGCTGGAAAGGGCGGATGTTTTCGGGTGGTTTAACGGGGAAAACCTGGTTTCACAGGTTTGCATTTATCCCTGCTCGGTCAATATTCATGGACGGATATACGATATGGGCGGGATTACCGGGGTGGGAACTTACCCGGAATATGCCGGTATCGGGCTGATGAGCGACCTGATACGGGTGGCCTTGAGGTCAATGCGGGAAAGCGGGCAGTGGATATCCTATCTCTATCCTTATGACGTGCCTTTTTACCGGCACAAGGGCTGGGAAATTATGTCCGATCTCCTTTCTTTTACTCTGCCTGATACCAAATTGCCCAAGCAGGTGGATGTACCGGGTTATGTCGAGCGGGTGGAGATCGACCATCCGGATGTGCTCAATACCTATGACCGTTTTGCCAGGCGTACACACGGCGCGCTTATCCGCAATGAGGAAGACTGGGAAGAGTACTGGCGTTGGGAAAACGAAGAAGAGCGCATTGCAGCCGTTTATTACAATGAAAAGCGGGCTCCGACCGGTTTTGTCATTTACTGGGTGGAAGAAGACGTTTTCCATATCAAGGAGATGATCTATCTGGATATGGAGTCCCGCAAGGGGTTGTGGAATTTCATCAGTGCCCACTATTCCATGATCGAAGAGGTGCAGGGCAAGATATACAAGAATGAGCCGCTGGCTTTTTTCCTGGACGACAGCGAGATTACGGAAACCATCACACCGTATTACATGGCCAGAATTGTTGATGTGAAGGCTTTCCTCACGCTTTTCCCTTTTGTTGGACTGACAGAGCCTTTTCATTTTATTGTGTCTGATCCGGCAGCAGAATGGAACAATGATGTCTTCTGCGTGGCGGGTGCGGGGAACGGAAAAAACCGCATTACCAACGAGCCGTTGGGCAGGCCGGTGAAACTCAGTATCCAGACGCTGACATCGCTTTTGATGAATTATCGCAGCGCCAGTTATTTTGCCGATCTTGAGCGCCTGGTGGCTGACACGGAAACGGTCAAGATGCTGGAAAGGGTTATTCCCAATCAGGAGCCGTATTTTTCCGATTACTTCTACGGAAACGTTTCCCAAAACAATCCCCGCAGCTTTGCGGGGATTTTTTTTGCATGAGCCGCTTTTAAACGTGTTCGCCCAGTACAGAGACGGTAACGTTGACAACAACGTCCGTATGCAGGGAAACATCGATAGGGAAATCGCCAACGGTTTTCAGTGGGCCGGTTGGCAAGCGTACCTGTGCTTTTTGGATGTCAAAGCCTTGTTTTGAAAGGGCTTCTGCGATATCCGAATTGGTGACGGAACCGAACAGGCGGCCATCAACACCGGATTTTTGCAGGATCTGGACAGTCATGCCTTCCAGTTTTTCGCCCTGGTTTTTCGCAGCAGAAAGCTTTTCAGCGGCGACTTTTTCCAGTTCGGCGCGGCGGTTGTTGAATTCCTCGATCGCGGCGTTTGTAGCACGGCGTGCCATGCGCTGCGGGATGAGGTAGTTACGGGCATAACCGTCCTTGACGCGGACGATATCCCCAAGATTGCCAAGATTGGTGATTTTTTCCAACAGAATAACTTGCATGATTCTCTCCGATATCTGATAAACGCGCCGCGATTACGACTGGTGCAGGGATGTGTACGGCAAGAGTGCCAGAAAGCGGGCACGCTTGATTGCCGTATCGACCTGACGCTGATAGATCGCACGGGTGCCGGTCAGACGGGCTGGCATGATCTTTGCGTTTTCCTGGATGAAATCCTTCAGGGTTTCGATATCTTTGTAATCGACCTGTTCTACTTTGGCTGCGGTAAAGCGGCAGAATTTCTTACGCTTGAACAGCGGGTTTTGCTGTTTGCGTCTTTCTCTCATTTTACCTTTGTCGTTTTTTCTACCCATTGCCATGATTGCAACTCCTATATGTAATTTATTCCTGATCCGTTATGGATGCAATGTCAGTGATGTGAAAGACGAGGCTTTTGCTTTTCTGGCTTTTCCTGGCCATGAAACCGATGAAGCGCTGAATTTGTCCTGGTTCCAGTTTTTCCAGTCTCCCGGCAATTTTTCCTATTGCCATGACCGGTATTTCAAATTCAACCATGCGTGCGGTTTCTGCTTCGGTCTGTTGTGAGCTGTGCTGCAATCGGGCTGTTACAACCGGCACACCTGCCGGGGTATAGCGTATTGCGTCTCGCTCAATAATGCTGGCAACGAGCTGAAGCCGGTTTTCCAAAAGCGTTTCGCTCCTCCTGTCACATTCCGGGATGATTCTTAAGCGTCCGCTTCTTCTGTTTCTGCGCTTGCAGCAACAGCGTCCGAATCGGCGCGGCTTCTCGCTGATTCATCCCTTTGCGTGGATTTCATCATGGGAGAAGGAGCGGTTTCCGCTTTTTTCATTTTGACGGTCAGATGACGCAGGATGGCATCATTGAATCGGAAAGCGGTTTCGAGTTCCTGCAGGGTCTCGTGGTTGCATTCGATATTCATGCAAACATAGTGAGCCTTGGCAAATTTGTTGATGAGGTATGCCAGCTGGCGACGGCCCCAGTCTTCAACACGGTGAATCAGACCGCCTTTGGAGGTGATCGTGTTTTTGTAACGCTCGATCATGGCCGGAACCTGTTCGCTCTGATCCGGGTGAACGATAAATACAATTTCATAGTGACGCATTAAATACTCCTTATGGACATTAAAAACAGCCCACCCCGGCGTCAGGTCGGGTGTGGGAAGAAGAAAACCAGCTATTTTATTCGCTTATCCCGCATTTTGCAAGGGTTTGCGCAATGTTTTTCACCGGTTTTTTGCATAGGAAAAATCAGGGGAGGCGAGGAAAGGAGGGACAGTCCGGTATTTCTGAAATGGAAAATAGCATTTAATGAAGGAAAATGTGGTTTTTTTTGCCGTGTCCTGTTGGCTTTTTTACACGAAAGAGGCAAAATACTGTGAAAATTCACAGCTTTTTGGGTTCGGGAGGTGCAATGAAAAAATTGACGGCACGCCAGCAGCAGATTCTTGATCTGATTGGCAAGACGATTGAAGAAACCGGGTTGCCGCCAACCCGTGCCGAAATTGCCAATGCGCTTGGCTTTCGTTCAGTGAATGCCGCAGAAGAGCATTTGCAGGCCCTGGCGCGCAAAGGGGTTATCGAAATCACGCCGGGGATTGCGCGAGGCATTCGCCTGCCCTATACGGATGCGGTTTCTTCAGCGGCGAACCATTACGCTTACCATCATGTGCCGCTTGTCGGGCGGGTGGCCGCCGGTTCGCCTATTCTGGCGCAGGAGCATGTGGAGTCGGAATACCGGCTGGATGCGGCGCTTTTTTCTGAAAAACCTGATTTCCTGCTGAAGGTGCGCGGCCTTTCCATGCGGGATATCGGCATCATGGAAGGCGACCTTATCGCGGTAAGAAAGACCGAACGGGTTCGGGACGGGCAGATCGTGGTTGCCCGTATTGGCGATGAAGTGACGGTCAAGCGTTTTAAAAAAGCGGGGCGCAATATTGAGCTTCACTCGGAAAACCCGGATTTTGAACCGATTATTGTCCGGGGCGATACGGAGGATTTTTCGCTGGAAGGGCTGGTTGTCGGTCTTGTACGGACACTGCAATAAGTTGCATAGCCTGGGTTGAGGCTACTCTTCCTCGCGCAGGATTCTCTTGGCGATACCACGCAGGATATTGACTTCCTCCACTTCAAGCTGGCTCCGGGAAAAGAGCCGCCGAAGGCGCGGCATCAGTTTTTTCGGGTTGCTTTCATTCAGGAAGCGGATTTTTTTCAGTGCTTCTTCAAGGTGATTGAGCATGCCGTCTACCTGGGCGACGGTAGCGGGGATGTCTTCAAACCCGGCTGATTCCACATTCTGGTCTGGCAGGATATCCTGCGGAAAAGCCATGCGGCATTCGTAGGCCAGTATCTGCACCGCTTGCGCGAGATTGAGCGAAGCGTATTCCGGATTGGCCGGAATGCTGATCATGGCGTGGCATTTTTCAACGATTTCATTGGGGAGGCCGAATTTTTCACTGCCGAAAACCAGCGCCGGATTCAGGTTCGGATGAGTGGCAATATGCGAGGCCACTTCACGGGCTTTGAGGATCGGCGGGGCAAATTCGCGAAAGCGGCTGGTGACGGCACCGGCAAAGCGACAATCTTTCAGCGCCTCGTCAATGGAATCCGTTACCTGGGCATTTTCAAGCACGTCCAGCGCATTGCTGGCGAGTTGGATGGCGGATTCGTGCGTGAGTGCATCAGGAAGGCGGGGGCGGACAAGCACCAGTTTTGAAAATCCCATCGTTTTCATTGCGCGCGCGGCCATGCCAATATTGCCCGGATGGCTGGTTTCGACCAGGATAAAGCGCAGATTGGAGAAAAGGGATGTATCCGTTTGCGGTGTGTTCATTTACAATAACGTTTTGTACAGAATCGGCAGGGGGGTAAAACCCTGATAGTTTACTGTTTTGCGGATCTGTTTGCTCTTTAATTTTTTTGTTCATGTGCCGTGCATTCTGGATGCGCGGGTTTACTATTTTAACGGAAGCGCTATGCACCCAATGCTTAACACGGCGGTAAAGGCAGCCCGCCGTGCTGCCACGATTATCAATCGTGCCACCTTTGATCTGGACAAGATAACCGTCACGGCAAAAAAACAGAATGATTTTGTCACAGAAGTCGATAAGGCGGCAGAACAGGCCATTATCGAAGTCCTGCTGACAGCTTATCCCTCCCATGCTGTCCTGGCAGAAGAATCCGGCCCCTCATCCAACCTGAACGATGAAAGCGAGTTTGTCTGGATTATTGACCCGCTTGACGGCACGACCAATTTTATCCACGGTTTTCCCCAGTATGCGGTTTCCATCGCTCTGCAGCATAAAGGGGTTGTGACCCAGGCCGTGATTTATGATCCGGCACACAACGATCTTTTTACCGCCAGCAAGGGCAGCGGCGCTTTCCTGAACAACAAGCGCCTGCGTGTATCCAAAACGGATCGCCTTGCCCAGGCGCTGGTCGGCACCGGTTTTATCGGACGGGACAAAGACCCGGAACTGATGAAAAATTTCCTGAAAATGTTTGAAGTCATGACTATGAATTGTCATGGACTTCGCCGTCCTGGTGCGGCAACGCTTGATCTGGCTTATGTGGCGGCAGGCCGGTATGACGGTTTTTTCGAGAAAGACCTAAACACCTGGGATGTGGCTGCTGGTTCCCTCCTCATTACGGAGGCCGGTGGCTTGGTTGGCGACTTTTCAGGAGAGGGCGGTTACATGGAAAAAGGCGACATTGTTGCCGGTAATCCCCGGATTTTTGCGCAGATGCTGCATCTTTTGCGGCCTTTTGCTTAAGGTGCCGTCACATCTGCTTTCTGTTGTTGCATGACACCCGTTTTCAGCCTCGATCTTTTTTGCAGCGTTGTTGATAATTTTGGCGATGCGGGTGTTTGCTGGCGTCTGGCCCGACAGTTGGCAAAGGAGTATCCCCTCAAGGTCCGGCTGTGGATAGACAGGCTGGCAACGCTTGAGAAAATCTGTCCTGAAGCCAGGGTAAACCAGGCTGAGCAGCTTGTGTCAGGCGTGACCGTTTTGCACTGGCCTGAAAGTTTTCCCGAGGTTGATCCCGCATCGGTTCCTGATATTGTTGTCGAAGGCTTCGGTTGCCGTTTGCCTGATAATTATGTATCCGCTATGGCCACCCGGAAATCGCCTCCGCTGTGGATCAACATGGAATACCTGAGCGCGGAGTCCTGGGTGGACGATTGTCATGGCATGGCCTCCCCGCACCCCTCTTTTTCCTTGACGAAGTATTTTCTTTTCCCCGGCTTTTCTGCGCAAACGGGAGGGCTGGTGCGGGAAGCTGACCTGATTGAACGGCGCAGGCTGTTTCAGCAGGATGAGGCCAATAAACAGGCATTTTTGAGGCAGCTTGGTGTTGATGCCGTTGCCAGTCATACCTTGTCGCTGTTCTGTTATGAGGATGCGCCGGTTTCCGTTTTGTTTGACATGCTGGCGAGGCAGAAAGGGGGCGCAGTGCTCTGCCTGGTTCCCGAAGGAGTTGCTGGCACATCTGTCAGTGCTTTTTTGGGGCAACCGGCGCGTGCGGGAGCAAAGCAAACGGAAGGGGCGTTGACGGTGCAGGTGATTCCATTTATGGATCAGGATGACTATGATCGGCTTTTATGGGCATGCGATTTGAATTTCGTCCGTGGGGAAGATTCTTTTGTGCGCGCGCAATGGGCGGCAAGGCCGTTTGTCTGGCACATTTATCCGCAGGATGAAGCCGCGCATCTGACCAAACTTCACGCTTTTCTTGGGGCTTATCTTTCGGGGATGCCGGTTGAAGAGGCCGAAACCGTCAGAAAGGGGTGGCTGGCATGGAATGGCGAAAGGGAATCTGATGCGGATTTAGCGGATTCCTGGCAGGAAATGTGCTTCCGGATGTTGCCCGCATTGGCAGAATACGGGGGGGAATGGGGTGATGAATTGGCGGGGAGGGAAGATTTTGCGTCTTCGCTTTTCCGATTTATTAACAGTATGCGTTAGAATAAGCGCTTTAATCAAACGTCTGCATTGTCGCCTGTCCTGGCAGATGCAGGATTTTTTCAGCTTTAATTTATCTTTATTTTTATGAAACAAGCACAGGAAATACGCTCAGGCAATGTCATCATGGTCAACAACGAGCCCATGATCGTTTTGAAATCAGAGTTCAGCAAATCCGGCCGGAATGCCTCTGTCTGCAAGATGAAATTGAAAAATCTGCTGTCAGGTTCCAACATGGAAGCTGTCTATCGGGCAGACGACAAATTCACAACCGTTATTCTGGAGAGAAAGCCGGTTACGTATTCTTATTTTGCCGACCCGCTTTACGTCTGGATGGATGCGGACTATCAGCCATACGAAATCGAAGCCGAAAACATGGCCGATGTACTCAACTATCTTGAAGATGGCATGGAAGTGGATGCGGTCTTTTATGAAGGCAAGGCCATTTCCGTGGAAATGCCCAATACCGTTGTGCGTGAGGTTACCTATACCGAACCGGCAGTCAAGGGCGACACCTCTTCCGGAAAAGTGACCAAATCTGCGAAAATCGCAACGGGCTTTTCCCTGCAAGTACCGCTTTTTGTGGATACCGGCGACAAGATCGAGATTGATACCCGCACGAATGAGTATCGCAGCCGGGCAAACAAGTAATTTGTCCCTAAGTCCGGGCCAGCTTTGCGCTGGCTCGTTGCCGCGTTTGAAAAGGAAATGATATGTCTTCTGTCAGGAGTATGACGGGTTATGCAAGCACTTTGACAGAGACTGCTGCCGGATTACTGACAATCGAGCTGAGAAGCGTTAATTCCCGCTATCTTGACCTGCAGTTTCGCATGAGTGAGGAGCTGCGGGGTTTCGAGCCGCTTTTGCGTGAAACGGTCATGCAGCAGGTTTCGCGGGGAAAAATCGAATGCCGCCTGTCAATGGCACGGGAAAAAAAGGCAACGCTTTCCTATGCACTCAACAGCGATCTGCTCAAGGAACTGGCGCAGCTTCAGGATGAGGCCCGCAGGCAGTTCCCGGATGCCCAGCCCTTTACGGTAAATGAATTGCTTCGCTGGCCCGGTGTCATTGAAGAAGCCGGTATCGAGCCGGAAACCTTGCAGAAACAGGTGTTATCCGCCATGTCGGCTGCCGTGGATTCGTTTGCTTTTTCGCGTGACCGGGAAGGCAATGCGCTGACAGCGACCCTGCTTGAAAAAGTGGAGAGCATGGAAGCGATTGTGCAGAAGGTCACACCGCTTATTCCGCAGATTCTCCAGCAGTTTCAGCAGAAATCAACCGAACGGATGCAGGAAGCGCTTGGGCTGGCAACCGCAGGTGCCGGATCGCCCATTGTCCCGGAACAGGAAGTTTACGAGCGCATCCGCCAGGAAGTGCTTCTGTACGGGACAAAAATTGATGTTTCCGAAGAGCTTTCCCGGATGGTGATTCACCTGGCGGAAACACGCAATGTCCTGAAAAAGGGCGGGCCTGTCGGCAAACGCCTTGATTTCATGCTCCAGGAGTTGAACCGCGAGGCCAATACACTGGGTTCAAAGGCGACTGTCCGTGAAGTGTCTGATGCGTCGATTGACCTGAAACTGCTTATCGAGCAGATCCGCGAGCAGGTACAGAATCTGGAATAGGGGACTAACAGGCTTCTCATAGATTATCATTCTGTATCAAAAACCCCATAAAACACAGTAAGTTAGAGCCAGTGATTGAATCACTGGTTATCATGCGTTATCATGCAATCGGGGGTAGATTGGGGGTAGATTGGGGTGTATTTTGACACTGCTTTTAAAAAATACCCCTCAGCATGATGGAGGCAGGTATGGGGAAATTGACGGACAGGGAAGTAAGCAAACTCAAGCCAACGGAAAAGGCTTACAGAAAGCCGGACGGCGGCGGCCTGTATCTGGTTGTAACGCCATCAGGCGGGAAGCTGTGGCGCATGAAATACCGGATAGACGGAAAGGAAAAGCTGCTATCCATTGGAAAGTACCCGGATGTTTCCATTGCCGATGCTCGTGTTCGTCAACAGGAGGCGCGAACCCAAATAGCAAACGGAATAGATCCGGCAGAAACAAAACAGGCAGCAAAGGCCGCCAGAATCGCGGCAGTGGCAAACTCATTTGAGGCGGTGGCGCGGGAATGGCTGGAAATGAAGCGCAAGGAACTGACTGGCCGGACGCTTGAAAACTATATTGCCAACCTTGGGAGGGATGTTTTCCCCGTTATCGGAAACAGGCCAATTTCCGAGATAACCGCACAGGAATATCTTGCCGTTTTCAGACGGATGGAAGGCCGGGGCATACAGGCAACAGCAAACAAAGTGAAGGGCGTTTGCGGCATGATACATCGCTATGCCGTTGTAACAGGACGCGCACCACATGACCCGATAAGCGCATTACGCGGGGCAATAGCCAGAGAAAAAATAAAGCACTTTGCCTCTGTGACGGATCCGAAACAGGTGGCAGAACTGCTACGCATGATAGATTCCTATACCGGGCATGGCGTGGTGGACAGTGCATTAAAAATAGCGCCCTATGTCTTTGTCCGTCCTGGCGAACTTCGTGCCATGCAATGGGCTGATCTTGATCTCGATAAGGCAGAATGGCAGTACCTTGTTACCAAAACAGACACGCCGCACATTGTTCCATTGGCGCGGCAGGTGGTGGATATTCTCAAGGAATTGCAACTGCTTACTGGGCGCAGCAGGTACGTTTTCCCAAGTGTCCGCACAGGAGAACGCCCCATGTCTGATAACGCCATCAATGCAGCCCTTCGCCGCATGGGCATACCCAAAGACGAAATGACAGGGCATGGCTTCCGGGCAATGGCACGAACCATCCTTGATGAGGTGCTTGGGGTGCGTCCTGATCTGATTGAGCATCAGCTTGCCCATGCTGTCAAAGACCCGAACGGTCGGGCGTACAACCGGACGAAACATCTACCTGAACGCAAGAAGATGATGCAGCAATGGGCTGATTACCTTGACGGCTTGAAAACCGGAGCGCAGGTGATACCGTTTCCCAAAGCAGGATGAAGCGCGGCTATTTGCCATGTCGCCATAATTCCATTTCATCGACACGTCCCGGCCTCATGTACCTGGCGGCGACAATCAGTTATTCGAGAAATTCGAGTAACTGTTTATGAACCTGCCGGAAATCCCGGACAGTTCAGTTGTTTGAAAAAATTCGTACAACTACCCGAAAACGATGGGGACAACTGGGGACAACGGGGACACCGCATAAATACTGGCTTTGCGTGTCCCCAAATGCTGGGGACACTTTGGGGACATTGGGGACAAGATACCGAAAGCGTGGGTAACAAAAAAGCCGGGGTTACAGGGGTTACACAGATTGACGAGCGCCGCCGTGCGGACTGGCCGGAAGATGCTGGCACTTGCCAGCTTAAGGAAATACCTCGCCGCAAAAGATTTTGATTCGGTTGCTCGAACCTTGCTTTCCAACGCCCAAAGCGACGGCGGGGATGGGTTAATTATAGGCAAACGAGCAGGAAGAGGTAAAGGCTGTTAAAAAGCCCACGGACTGCACAGCGGATGGTTGCCATGTGACAGCTGCCACGTCAGGCCGCTGCATAGCGCGATATGCGCGAAAGTGTTTCAGAAAGCGCGTCACGGGCGACAGACGTATCGTAATCAATTTGGAGTCCACTCCAAAAACCATCGGAGAGGCCAAAAAAAGCAGAGAGGCGTAGCGCCGTATCAACCGTTACAGCCCTCTTTCCGGCGACAATTTCCCCGATACGCCGCTGGGGAACACCAATCTCTTTTGCCAGCCGGTACTGACTGATTCCGAGCGGTTTCAAAAATTCCTCCATCAGAATTTCTCCTGGATGTGGATGAGGTATTTCACGAGGCATAATCAAATTCCTTTAATGGTAATCGACAATTTCAACATCGAAAGCACTTCCGTTTTCAAAGCGAAAACAGACGCGGTATTGCTTGTTGATGCGGATGCTCCATTGTCCTTCCCTGTCCCTGTAAAGCGGCTCAAGCTGATTTCCTGGTGGGACGCGCAAGTCATCAAGCGTGGCAGCCCTGTTGAGCATCGCCAATTTACGCAACGCGCTCGAAGCGATGTTTGCAAATCGCGCAACACGCCTTCCATAAAACAAGGCTTCTGTATCGGAACAATGAAAGTTTACTATCATTCATCAATACTAACGTAACGTGATAGTGTTGTCAAACGTCATTCAAATCCGTTGACACAGCCTACCGCATCGGGTTATTCTGCACTCGCTGCTGAAAAAGAGGCGGCCAGGATTGACCTCCTGAAAATTCATAGGCGGACAACCGCCGTCAGTGCGGTTTTTTTTACGTCCGTTGCATGGTTTCCTATGGGTGGCCGTGCGGGGCACTTCGGTGCGCCGGTTTCCTATGATCCGGTAAGGTCAACCTGTACGGTCACCCACCCTTTTGACCTTGGGGTGGGTGAAGATAAACCCATCATAGGAAATGCCATGCAAAAGCACCCATCCGGGGAAACACCCCAATCCATCATCCCAACGTCAGACGCGCCCGCATCACGCGGCGCTGTCGTTGACTTCGCTCACCTGGTAGACGCAGCCCGGCAATGTCATGAGACATTCCGCAAGCCAGCCATCCAGCCCGATCATGCCGCCTCCCAGGAGGACGATCATGCGTAAAACAAAGACGATGCTTCAAACATTTCATCCCGACAGTCCAGGGGGGCAGGATCTATTTTCTGTTCAGCCGGGTGTCAGCGTCATTGATGCGCTGGAACAGGCCAGCGCCTTCCTTGCATCTGCAATCAGCATCATTTACGACGCAGAGCCAGATTCATCCAATGTATTTGGTGCGGCTTACCTTGCTGAAATGGCAAAGGGCGTTGTTGATGCCTGTATTTCCGGCCTGATGAAAGGAGACAAGTCATGAAAAACATAAAAACCGTACGCATATCGGCAAATGGATTTTTCTCCATCAATGCCGGGATTGAGATTGAGACAGCACTTCAAGAGGCCTCCCTCTTTTTAGGAATTGCGCGAGATGAAGCTACCCCAAACGAGGCATGGACTTCGGCATACATGATAGACCTGGCGAAGGGTCTTATTGATTCAGTCCTAGAAACGCTGACCGACGACGAGGCTGCGAGTAAAGACAAAACAACAGACACCCCCTTCTTCCCCACACACACGCGCGAGGATGAATACCTTTTCTCCGCAAACGCTGGCGTCGATATTTATGCGGCGCTGCAACGTGCGTTACTTCTTCTGACAGAGGCGTTGCCAGATGCCAAAGCCAGCGATGCCTGGGCGGCTTTGGCCTTACTTGAAATGGCAAAGGCGATTGTTGAATCTGCCGCCAAGGCACTAAAAGATGACGAACTGTACAAAGCTACTGCCAGCGTGCGCAAGGTGCTGAAAGATGAGGAACAGTACAAATCTTATGCGAAGGGGGGGGGAGATCATGAGTGAGCCAATGACAAACTCTGCCGACAGTGTGCGCAAGGCAAGGAGGAACCTTTTGGCCGTCAATGCTGATGCCGATATTGAGGTGGCTATTGCATACGTTGCTGACCTGCTTTGTGCTGCACGGGAGGATTCTGTCCAGAACGAAGCCTGGACAGCGATGCTCATGATCGAAATGGCGCAGGGCATTGTTGGTTCTGTAGATGCCGCACTCGCAGAACCGAACGAAGGAGAGGCAAAGACGGTTCACACCCCCTTTCTTTCGGTATGCCTGGGCGAGGTGAGCAACCTCTTTTCGGTCAACGCCGGGGCAAACCTTGAGGACGCGCTTGGTAGCGCCACCGAATTCCTGGGCATTGCACAACCGGATGCCGAGGATAAGGGCGCTTGGGCGGCAGCCTACCTGATCGACATGGCAATGAACGTTATCAATTCCGTCGCTGTCGGGCTGGGGAGGTGATAAGGGCGAGATATACGGCTCGCTATTCCTCGTCCGCACGTGGCACAAGGCCACGCTCGACCAGCACCGCCGCCTGCCGTTCCCGCGCCTGCCGCAGCCTGTCATCATAGAGGCGATACAGTTCTTCGGTCGAAGGTATGCTGATATTCACATCCGCGTCAACACGGTCACGCCATTTGTCCGGCTGGCGGTTCTTCAGCCAAATGAAGGCCGCCCCGGTGTCCGGTGGGTAGTGCTTCATGATGGGCGTGACGGTGATCTCGCCCTGATAATTACTGACATGTGAATCCGGGTGAGAATAGCCAATAGCGCGTTGGTACAAGGCGGCGGCCACCTTCGCATCCGCTTCGTCCTTACCCTCTTTTATGGACTGCAAAAAATCGAGGTGTGCCTTTTTCCAGTAGTTGATTGTGCGCTCTGCCACCCCGAAAAACGCGGCCATTTCGGCATCTGTCTGTCCCAGCAGAGACAGCCGCCGAGCCTGCTCAGCGTAGGCGGCCTTGTAGATGGTTGGGCGGCCGCGCGCCGATGTGGCCTTGTGGACAGCTTTGGCCTTACCGACAGCGGGCTTCCGGGTACGGGGCGGCTTATTCTGGGCGCTCATAATGCTCTGCTCGGTTAATGTCGATCAATTTGGCGAACTTTGCCAGTCTGTCCAGTTCGATCTCGGTCTCCTGTTGCAGTCCAAGAGGCAGATCGACAACGTGCAAACCACCGCGCAGACGCGCACGACCGATGATCTCCAAGGTGTAGAAAATGCGTGTCACTTCATCAATATCGCCACCCTGTTCGGTAGCCAGTTGGATTGGTGTCTTAAATTTTTTGTCGGACATGATTTAAATTCCTTTTCAGTTGTGTATGTGGTCAAGCGGTAAATCCGGGATAGTCGGCGTACTGTCCCGCCCTATCCCAGTCGTTTCGGTCAATGGCGGCAAGTGAGCAGATCCGCATCTGTACGATCATTTCAACGTACCGGCCGCCAGCGTCCACCGGCGAGCCGAGCGGCAGGGTGATGGACTCGATTACCAGCGGGGAATAGGTGAAGCCTTTGTACCTCATGGCGATTTTGGTGGGGGCAATGGACGGTAAGAAACCTTCAGCGACCGCTTCATCAAGGGGTTTACCTTCAGCGGCCTCCTTCACGGATTCAAGCATGGACATGATTGGCCCATCGTCTGCCAGGTATTGCGGCATAGCCCATTTCATGAGCTGATTGACCGGTGCCATGACTTCGCTTGCCGTGTCGCGCCAGGCGCGAAACAATGCCGTGACGTCAAACCGCAGCGGCTGCATTCCGACAAAAACCTGTTGCGAATTCAGCTTTGTCATGCCGGTGCGTCCCTCAAATTTGCCAACAAACTTGGAGACAGCGCCGCCCTCACCCCCGGCGAAGGCCTGTATCGCGCCGGACTGAAGCATCGCCTGCATTGTTGGCGCGGCAGTCTGACCGGCATTCTCGAACGGGCTTGTCCAGCCCAGTGCCACTTCAAGCCCGCACTCCGTCAATGGTGAAAGCACCGAATTTGTGTTTGGTACCCTCTGCCAGTTGCGGGTTTTACCCACTCGCTCCACCGGATAAAAGCTAGCAATCAAGTGTGGAGAAAGGCCATCCCAGAGTGAGGACAATGCGCCTACCCCAAGGGAAGGCGGAATAAGGGTTGCTGTCATGATGGCTCCTGTTGCGCCCGCTGCGGGTTCTTCGTGCCCATATCAAGGAATTTAAGCATCGTGTGCAGGCAGGCGGCTACGCTCTCGGCAGTGATCTTCTGCCCAGCAGCATCCACCTGGCGGGCGGCCATCTGGATAAAGGCTTCCGGCGTGGCAATCCTGGCAGCCTGAGTCAAGCTGTTGACGCACATCAGCGCAATACCGTGAACGATGCCATCAGTTTTCAGGGCTTCAATGGCTTCAGTGAGTGTTTTGTTGTCGGACATTGTGATTTCCTTTCGGTTAGGTTGGGTGCGACAGGATTGCAGTTCCACGCGGAGCGCG
>JAVBTJ010000098.1:0-7739 GCA_031556215.1 Oxalobacter sp. | reverse complement strand
ATGGAGATCATGGCCTGTTCCCGAACCAGTTCACGGCTCATGATATCGTACATGGCTTTTTCCAGTTCAGGCCAGACGTGACCCAATGCAATGAGTTTTTTAAAGGGGATCAGGATGACATCACATGCCGAAAGGGCAACGGCTTCTGATGTGTGCTGTCCGGAATAAATGCCATCCATTCCCATCAGATCGGATTTCATCGGGAAACTGAGAATCTGCTCATTACCCAGTTCGTCAATGAGCACGGTTTTCAGGAAGCCGGAATTAACCGCATGCAGCATTTCAAATGACTGGCCGATCAAATGAATCCGTTGCCCGGTTTTAAATTGCACATGCTGAAAAAGGGTTTCCCTTCCTCTCTCGGATGGATTGGGAGAGATTCGGATTCCAAGCAGATCGCAGACTTCCTTTAGGTTTGACCACAACTTTCCCTTTTTCTGCCTGCCAGCTTCCCTGGATACGGATTTTAGTGAATTTTTTGATTTTATTGAAAATACCATTTCATACCCTCCCTTTTTATTGAATCAATCTATTTCAAAAACATCTTGTTTAAAACTTTTATCAATCAGGACGGGGTGAATTATGTCTTGATTCAAAATGGCTTAATATCAGCGATTCCTTAATTTGGTTGTGGGAATGGGTAGGCGGTATGTAGGAAAAGTCTTACAATTTGAAATTTTTTTACATATAAATATGGTTTTTAAATAAATAAAATTTATAAAAAACAAATGTTAATAAATGGCAATCATCTTGTTTTTGTGTTGCAACTACATGATATTTATAAAAATAATAAATTAGGATCTGATGTATTTAAGAATTTTAAATGTTTTAGAAAATCTTGTGGATGAGAGCGGATTTAAATGGAGTGATGTAAAATATTCTTATGGTTATATTTCTGGCTGAATGTAACTTTTTATATGATTAAAAATCCATATTCTTTGTGGTTTATTTAAAATTTTTCAAATGGCTTGCTCACCTGAAAATTTGAAATGCGCGGGTGGGAGGTATTATGTGCAAAGGAGAATAGAATATGAGTTCAAAACCGGAAAATCAGGAAAATTCTCAAAAAACGCCGGCAAAACGCGGTTTTGCCGCCATGTCAGAGGAACGGCGAAGAGAAATTTCCAGTAAGGGGGGCCGTGCAGCACATGCCAAGGGCAAGGCGCATGTGTTTACGCCTGAAGAAGCCCGTATTGCCGGGCAAAAAGGGGGCGCTACCGTGAGCAGAAATCGGGGGCATATGGTCGAGATTGGCCGTAAGGGAGGCATTTCGAACCGGCCGCCAAAAGTATCAGATTGAGTTTCCGGATAAGCTGAAATTTCAGCTTCAAAAGGGGATGTCGTTTTCAATGCGGTATCCCTTTTTTAATTGCGGGTAATTTTGATAAGATGGGGCGGTAATCAATCTGGAAAGGAATGCCCTTTTTCGGGAGACGGGGAGCCAGGATGAATGAACCGGGGGGCAATGATACGGCGTCAGACCTGAAGGTGCAGGCAGCGTTGCTTGATGCCTGGGGACAGACTTTCAATGGCGACAAGTCGTCATCTGAATGGATCGAAACGCATATTTCGTGGGTTTTGCTGAGAGGGGAAAAAGCTTACAAGATAAAAAAAGCGCTCAAACTCGATTTTCTGGATTTTTCTGATC
This sequence comes from Oxalobacter sp., assembly GCA_031556215.1. Lineage (GTDB taxonomy): Bacteria > Pseudomonadota > Gammaproteobacteria > Burkholderiales > Burkholderiaceae_D > Oxalobacter. Next base: position 6,091 of record JAVBTJ010000098.1, on the reverse strand, counting down.
TGGCAATCCGGCGTTTTTATTGTGAGGAAGAGATTCGCCTGAACAGGCGAACGGCGCCGGAGATTTACCAGCGGGTTGTTTCTATTGGCGGTACCGCATCGGCTCCCCGTACTGACGCCGAACCCGCCCTGGAATACGCTGTGGAAATGAATCGGTTTCCACAGGAAAATGAAATGAGCCGCATGTTGAAAGCGGGGCGGCTGCAAAGACGTCATATTGATAGCCTGGCAACGAAAATTGCCTCTTTTCATCAGGGATTGCCCCCTGTTATCCGGGAGCCTTCACATGCTGCTTATGGCACCTATGATTTTATCTATCGCGAGTTGGCGGATAACTACAACGAGTTAGGCGCCCTGTTTTCCGGTTCGGGCCTGACGGCTGAGAATGAAAAACTGGACGGGATTTTCGCACGGTATTTTTCCGTGCTTAAAGAAAAAAAAGACCTTATCGAACAGCGCCATCGTGACGGATTTGTCCGGGAATGCCACGGTGACCTGCACATGGGAAATATCGTTGTGATTGACGATGAGGCCGTTCTTTTTGACTGTATCGAATTTGCTCCGGCTTTCCGGTGTATTGATGTGATGCGTGACCTGGCCTTTGCTTTTAGCGACCTGCATCATTTCGGCAGGCCGGATTATGCGTGGCGTCTTCTGAACCGGTATCTGGAGGAAACCGGAGATTACGAGGGAACCAGTCTTCTTCATATTTTTGCCGCCTCATATGCTCTTGTGCGCGCAAAAGTCGCCGCTATCCGGAGTCTTCAGGTGGCTGATGAAAATGAAAAACAGGCGGGCCTGGAAGAAAGTCGTCGTTATATGGCACAGGCCCACGACATGCTTTGCGACAGAAAGGCCGGCATGTTGATTACCTGCGGTTTGCCGGGTGCCGGGAAAAGCGTGTTTTCACTGGCGGTGTTGGAAAAAATAGGGGCTGTCCGGATTCGGTCGGACATTGAGCGCAAACGCTATTACGGCCTCAAATCCTTGCAAAGCAGCGCCGGGATGGAAACGGATATTTACGCCAGGGATGCCTCGGAAATAACTTATGACCTACTGGAAAAAAAGGCCGGGATGCTTTTGTCCGCCGGATTCCGGGTCATTGTGGATGCGGCTTTTCTCCGGAAAAAAGAGAGGGAAAAGTTTCACCGCGTTGCTCGTCGCCACGCTGTTTCCTGTGTTATCGCCATGGTGAGTGCTCACCCCGAAACCCTTTTAAGGCGAGTTACGGCAAGAAAGAGGCTGCAAAATGACCCGTCTGAAGCCGGGCCGGAAGTGCTGGCAGAAAAACAGGCGCAGTTTGAGCCGCTTTCTGCTGAAGAGCGTCCTTTTGCCATCGAGATCAGCAATGAGGATGGCCATGATTTTGATTCAGGCGATACGGACTGGGAGAGCCTGAAACAAAGGATTCAGGCCAATTGATCCAGCATCAGGATTTGTCCCAGCGCAGGAATCAGCAGCGAAGGATCAGGCAGGTTGGCGTGTTTCCAGGCTTCACGCAGGAGTTTGGGTGGTTCATCAAGGGGTTCGTCTGACAGCTTGAAGGTGCCCCAGTGCATCGCGATCAGGTGTTTTGCGCCAAGCGCGGCAAAGGCATCCACGGCTTCGTCAGGATTGATGTGCTGGGGTTTCATGAACCAGCGGGGCGCATAGGCGCCAATCGGGAGCATGGCTGCGTGAATGCCGCCCAGGCGTTGCCCGATTTCGGCAAATCCCTCAAACCAGCCCGTATCACCGGAATGGTACAGGCGCATCCCTTCTTTTTCGATCACAAAACCACCCCACCAACTGGTGTTGGTATCAATCAGGTTGCGGCGGCTCCAGTGTTCTGCCGGGACAAAGGTGATGGTCAGGCCATCGACTTTTTCCTGTTGCCACCACCCCATTTCAATGACCCGCTTAAAGCCGTTTCTCAGGAACCATCGCCCCAGTCCCTTTGGCACCAGATAGAGCGGATCAGGCCCCAGTTTTTTCAGTGTGCGGACATCCATATGGTCACGATGATTATGGGTAATCAGGATCAGGTCGATTTTTGGCATGGCCGGCCAGGCAATGCCGGGCGGGCTGTTTCGCCTGATCCAGCCGATATTCATTGAAAGAATAGGGTCAATCAGGATATTTTTCCCGGCCAGTTGGACAAGGAAAGACGCTTGCCCGATCCAGGTGAGCGTGTCCTTATCCCCTTTTTTGAGTTGTTTGCCGTCGTTATGGACAAAAGGAACCGGAATGCCGGTGGCGGGTTCCCTGGGACTTTTTTCGTTATACAGTCCCAGCATCCAGCGCAGGATGCGGCCGGTTTCCGGATGGCGAAAATCGTCTTTCAGGTTGCTAAAACGCATGTGGTGGGTTCCATAAAAAGACTTATTTTACCTGTTGCCGCCAGAAGGTGTCATACACGAAAAGATTGCCTTTTTGTCGGCTTCGCCTTTACAATCTGGTTGCCTTGGTGCTCGCGAACCGGTTCCGGTTCGCAGTTAAACGGGAAACACGAAGCGGATGTATTTTCGCCAACGTGTGCTGCCCCCGCAACGGTAAACAAGTGATTTTTGCAGTCTGTCTTATGACGCCACTGTGCAGTTTTGCATGGGAAGGCAAGACAGATTTCCGTATTATCGCAATACGGAAGACTTGTAGCCCGGATACCGGCCAGGCATGGGGGAAGTGTCGGGAACGGGTGGTTTTCGCAAAGAGATTGCCGGATAGACGGGAATCTTTCTGTATCCGTATCGTTCCACACTTCCATTAAATGAGGCCTGCGGGGACGCAGGTCTGGCATTTTTAATGGAACGTTCATGTTTTTTTTCTCTTTAGCCAAACCTTTGCCGGTTTCAAAGCCGGTTATTCTTGTTTCTGCCCTTGCGGCTTGTCTGGCAACACCAGCCTGGGCGCAGTCTGACAATGACGGCAATCTGATACCGGTTGTTGTGACGGCATCCCGTATCGAGCAGTCGCAAAAAGATGCCATACCTTCCACAAGCGTCATCACGCAGGAAATGATTGAAAAAAAGAAACCCGTTGATGTTTTGACCCTGCTTAAGCAGGAGTCGGGAATCAGCATTGCCCAGAATGGCGGCTATGGTTCAACGTCATCGGTTTTCATGCGCGGCGCCAATGCGAACCAGGTGCTGATCCTGATTGACGGGGTGCCGATACGGGATACCAGTTCGATTGGCTCTCCGATGGCATTGGAACATTTGTTGCCGGATCAGATCGAGCGGATCGAAATTGTAAGGGGCAATGTCTCGGCTATTTATGGTTCCGGTGCGATGGGCGGCGTTATCCAGATTTTTACCAAACGGGGTGAAGGGCCACCCAGTGTCAGCATGACAGCCGAGGCCGGTACGGATCATACGACCAAACTCAGCGCGGGCATTTCCGGCAGGCAGGAAGAAATCCGGTATTCGTTGGGCGTAACACGCCTCAAGACGGATGGCTATTCCGCGATGAATCACCATCAATATCCCAATGAGAATACGGATGACGATGGTACAAGGGATGTCAGCGTCAATGCGGCAATATCCCGTGAGTGGGCAAAGGGAAATGAGTTTGGCGCGCGCCTGTATGCCTATGATGCCAAATACCAGTATGACGGGGGCGGAACAGGCCAGCCCAACCAGGACGATCACGGCAAATCCCGTGAATGGACGGTGGCGGCATTCAGCAAAAACCGCTTTACCGCGAACTGGGATTCAACCATTACCCTGTCGCAGACAGAAATCGAACGCTGGATGTACACGGAAAACGGGGCCTATGGCGACTGGCGGGGCAAGTTTAAAAGCCAGGCGAGCATGGCGCAGTGGAATAACCAGATTGCGGTTTCATCTGACTGGATAGCGACTGCCGGTGCGGATATTGCCCGGGAAAAAGCCCAGACGGGCGATCCGGAAACCTATTCCCGAACCAACCAGAGTTTATATGCCGGATTGAACGGCAAGGCCGGTGACCATCATTTCCAGGTCAATGCGCGATACGACCATGTGGAAGAGTCGGGGTCTGATACGACAGGATACCTGGGCTACGGATATGATTTGACCTCATCCTGGAAGCTGGTGGCCAGTGCCTCCACCGCCTTTCTGGCGCCAACGCTTTACCAGGTCTATGATTCCTATTCGGGAAACAAGAGCCTGGAAGCCGAGCGTTCCCGTTCTTACGAGGTTGGCGTGCAATACGCACAGGGAAAAACACTGGTGCGCGCGACCTTTTTTGACACGCATACACGCGATATGATTGACTATGTCAGTACAGGGGCGTGGACAGGCCAGTATTTCAATGTGGGCCGCACCAAAAACAGGGGCTTTGAATTGAATGGATCGACCCAGTTGGTCGGCATTGATGTGCGGGGCAACCTGACCATCCAGGATCCGGAGAATGAGGACACCGGCCAGCAACTGAATCGCCGCGCCAGGAAAATGGCATCGCTTGACGTGTCCAAAACATTGGGGCGCTGGTATGTCGGCGGGGATGCGCATTATGAGGAGCACCGTCCCGATGTGTATGACAAGCGGCTGCCGTCTTATGTGCTTTTCAATTTGAATGCGCGCTACCAGGTAACGAAGGAACTGTCTGTTTTTGCACGTATCGAGAATCTGCTGGATCGGGATTACCAGACGGCCTATGGGTACGACATGCCTGACCGTGGATTTTTTGGTGGTATAAACTGGAAGATGTAATTGGCGAAAGCAACAACATGTTGAACCGGGCAGGCATTCAGGCAGGGTATACACAGGGGAAGGGCATTCTCGCCATGCTGGCCTGTTTTTCCCTTTTCAGCCTGTTGCTTGCCGTATTGGTGGGGTCTGCCGGTCTGGAATGGCATGCCCTGCCATCGGCTTTTTTCGAGCTGGTGCATGGAGAACCGGTATCGCTGACCGCCACGATACTGGCGTTGCGGTTGCAGCGGGTATTCGCTGCTTTCCTGACGGGGGGCTCTCTGGCACTGGCCGGGGTCATGATGCAGGCGCTCCTTCGCAATCCGCTGGCTGATCCTTATGTTCTGGGCGTTTCCGGCGGTGCTTCGGTCGGCGCGCTTTTCATGCTGCTTTTAGGCGGCGTTGCATGGATGGTCAATGCGGCGGCTTTTGCCGGTGCCATGATGATTGCCGTGCTGCTTTACTGGCTGACGCGCCGGGAACTGGGACGTTTTGCCGGTGCCGATGCTTCGGACAGACTTTTGCTGACAGGGGTTATCCTGGCATTCGGTTGCGGGGCGATTGTGACGCTTTTGCTTTCCGTTGCGCCCGATGGCAGCTTGCGGGGCATGGTGTTCTGGCTGGTGGGCGATCTGGATGGTGCCGGATTGAATGGGGTATCTGTTTTTGCCCTCGCTCTCGTTGCGGCCTGTATTTTCAGGATGGCGCGTTCCGTCAATTTGCTGGCCTTGTATTCAGAAGAGGCCGTCGCGCTGGGCGTCAATGTCGTGCGGATCAGAAAGGCGCTTTTCCTTTGCAGCGCGCTTTTAACCGCCTGTGCCGTAACCAATGCGGGCAGCATCGGCTTTGTCGGTCTTGTCGTGCCGCACCTGTGCCGCATGATTTTAGGCGCGGATCATCGCCTGATCCTGCCTGCATCGCTTCTTGCAGGCGGCAGTTTCCTGGTATTTGCCGACATGCTGGCCCGTATCCTGATGGTGTCGCACCAGCTTCCGGTCGGGGCTGTGACCGCCCTGATCGGGGTGCCTGTCTTCCTCTTTCAACTGTATCGCAACAGGGGGAGCTGACATGCTTCGCATCCGTGATCTCAGCCTTCAAACAGGGAAAAAAAGGCTCATTTCTCATCTGGACATGGCGGTTTCTCCGGGAGAATGCTGGGTGGTATTCGGTAAAAACGGTGCGGGAAAAACAACGCTGTTGCGTACCCTGGCCGGACTTTCGCGGCCAGATTCAGACGCGGTTTTCCTGAATGAAAAATCCCTTTCGGCATGGGATGCGGTTTCACTTGCGCAGCAGCGCGCCTACCTTCCCCAGGCGCGTCATGATGCGTTTGCCTACAGTGTCTTGCAGACCGTGCTGGCAGGACGGCACCCCTACCATGCCCGGCATTATTGGGAAACGGATGCGGATATGGCGGTGGCTTTTCTGGCGATGCAGCAGATG
>JAVBTJ010000009.1:0-16131 GCA_031556215.1 Oxalobacter sp. | reverse complement strand
CCACCTCACGCAAAAACTCGAAACCTACCTTTCCAAGGCCGACATGCAGCGCGTGAGGGAGGCCTTTCGCTATGCGGATGAAATGCACCTGGGACAGATACGCAAGTCCGGTGAGCCTTATATTTCGCATCCGCTTGCCGTTGCCGGAATCTGCGCAGACTGGAAACTGGATACGCAAGCCATTATGGCCGCGCTGCTTCATGACATCATCGAAGACCTGGATGTCAAAATCGATGAGCTGATTGAACGCTTTGGCGCACCGGTTGCCGGACTGGTTGACGGCCTTTCCAAACTGGAAAAGCTGCAGTTCCAGAACCAGGTGGACGCGCAGGGCGAAAATTTCCGAAAAATGCTGCTTGCCATGTCAAAAGACGTCCGCGTCATCCTGATCAAGCTGGCTGACCGACTGCACAATATGCGCACGCTGGATGCAATGGATATTTCCAAACGCAAGCGCATTGCGCGTGAAACGATGGAAGTCTATGTGCCGATCGCACACCGTCTTGGCATCAATAACCTGTATCGTGAAATGCAGGACCTGGCCTTTCACAACCTGCACCCCTACCGTTATGAAACCCTGCATAAGGCGGTCAGCACCGCCAGGGGAAACCGGTATGAAATACTGGACAAGATTCACAACAAAGTCAGCGAGTCGCTTGAAAAAAGCGGCATTCGCGCCGAACTTTACAGCCGGGAAAAAACCCTTTTCGGTATTTACCGCAAAATGCGAAACCAGCACCTGGCATTTTCACAGATACTGGATATCTATGGTTTCAGGGTGGTTGTCGGCACCGTTGCCGAATGCTATACCGCGCTGGGCGTGTTGCATTCCCTTTACAAGCCCATGCCGGGCAAAGTGCAGGACTATATTGCCATTCCCAAGCTGAACAAGTACCAGTCCCTGCACACCACCCTGATCGGGCCTTACGGTGCGCCGGTTGAATTCCAGATTCGCACCCACGCCATGCATCATGTCGCGGAAACCGGCGTGGCGGCCCACTGGCTCTACAAGAACCCGGATGAAAACCTGACCGATATCCAAAAGCACAGTCTTGGCTGGCTCCAGTCCCTTTTGGATATCCAGCAGCAAACCGGTAATTCGGCTGAATTCCTGGAACACGTCAAGGTCGACCTGTTCCCGGACTCTGTCTATGTTTTCACCCCGAAAGCCGAAATTATCGCCCTGCCGCGAGAAGCAACGGCGCTGGATTTTGCCTATAACATTCATACCGATGTGGGCAACCATACGGTAGCCGTCAAAATCAACAACGAACCGATGCCGCTCAGAACCGAGTTGCAAAACGGCGATATCGTGGAAGTCATCACTTCCCCGACATCCCGCCCCAATCCTTCCTGGCTTTCCTTTGTCAGGACAGGAAAAGCACGCTCCTGTATCCGCAGCCATTTGCGTTCCATCAACATGGCGGATTCCATTGAGCTGGGGAAAAGGCTGCTGCACCAGGAGTTACAGTCACTCGACACGGACACGGCCGTCCCGCAGCCGGTTACTGACAAACTGCTGTATGAAACCGGCTCAAAAACGCTTGACGATATCTACATTGACATTGGCGTCGGCAAGCGCCTTGCCGCCCTGGTCGCCCGCCGGATCATCGGCCTGACGGACGAAGTCAAGCGCAAAAAAAAGTCCCGGGCAGCCCCGGAAAAAGAAAACGAAACCCGTGCGCCGCAGCCTGTCCTTATTTATGGCAGCGAAGGCGTCAATGTTCAGTTGGCCTCGTGCTGCCTGCCCATTCCGGGCGACACGATCATGGGGGAATTGAACATGTCTCGCGGGCTGGTCGTGCATCAGGCCGAGTGCGCCGTTGCCAAACGGTTTCTCTCCAAGGAACCGGAAAAATGGATCAATGTCGCATGGGGTGAAGACTTGAACCGCAGTTTTGACTGCCGGTTAAGGGTCATGGTGCATGAAGAAAAAGGCATTCTCGCCCGTGTCGCGGCAGAAATCAGCGAATCCAATGCCAACATTGCGCATGTCGGCATGGAAACGCAGGGAGACTTTACCATCCTGCGGTTTACGGTACAGGTTGAGGATCGGACGCATCTGGCCAGCCTGATGCGCCGGGTACGCCATATCCCAGGTGTTACCCAGATCGGGCGCGAGCGGAGTTAAAACCGCGGATAAACAGGTTTTGCGAGCGAATTGCAGCGTTCTTCGGTGCTCGCAACCTCGTCTACTCACCCCGTCAGATCAGCGTCACTTTGGCAAATTTGCGCTTGCCCACCTGGACAACAAAGGTACCGGCGTCCATCTTCAGCCCGCGGTCGCTGATCACGGCACTGTCAATCCGCACCCCGCCCTGGTCAACCATGCGAAGCGCTTCCGACGTGGACGCACATAAACCGGCCTGTTTCAACAATTGCCCGACGCCCATCGGCGCCCCTGAAAAGCTGATTTCAGGGATATCGTCCGGAATGCCGCCACGCGCGCGCAGCATGAAATCTTCCAGCGCCAGTTCGGCATCGGCTTTGGAATGAAAGCGCGTCACAATCTCCTGCGCCAGTTCCACCTTGACATCACGCGGATTGCGCCCGTTTTTCACGGCTTCCTTCAGGTTGCCGATATCGGAAAGGGAACGGAAGGAAAGTAGGTCATAGTATTTCCACATCATCTCGTCGGAAATGCTCATTACCTTGGCAAACATGGTATTGCCAGGCTCGGTAATGCCGACATAGTTGCCTTTGGACTTGGACATTTTCTCAACGCCGTCCAGCCCTTCCAGAAGCGGCATGGTCAGGATGCATTGCGGTTCCTGGTTATACCCCCGCTGAAGCTCCCGGCCAACCAGCAGGTTGAACTTCTGGTCTGTCCCGCCCAGTTCCATATCGGCTTTCAGCATAACGGAGTCATACCCCTGCATCAGCGGATAAAGCAGCTCATGAATGGCAATCGGCGTACCGCTTTTGAAACGGGTGGAAAAATCCTCGCGTTCCATGATCCGGGCAAGCGTATATCGCGATGCCAGCTGGATCATGTCCCGCGCCGTCATTTTGTCGCTCCACTCCGAGTTGTACCGGATCTCCGTCTTTCCGGGATCCAGTACCAGGCTGGCCTGGTTGAAATACGTCATGGCATTTTCCTTGACCTGCTCACGGGTCAATTCCGGGCGCGTCACATTGCGCCCGGAAGGATCGCCAATCATGGAGGTGAAATCCCCGATCAGGAAAATAACCGTGTGACCCAGATCCTGCAACTGCCGCATCTTGTTTAAGACAACCGTATGCCCCAGGTGCAGATCCGGCGCCGTGGGATCCAATCCCAGCTTGATCCTTAACGGTTCGCCGCTCTTTTCGGAGCGGGCCAGTTTTTGCGCCAGTTCCGTATCAACCAGAAGCTCTTCCGTACCGCGCTTGATAACGTCCAGGGCCTCTTTGACATCGGATGAGAGCGGCAGTTCGTCAGAAATGCCGGGAGATTCATGTTTTTTATTCATTTTTCTGCTTCGTCTTTGCTATAATCTTATCTTTGAATTTATGTTGCTCTCGATTAATATTTTTTCTGCAACAAAAATGGTAATTGTCCCAAAGAAAAGATTTTAACTGATTGCTTCACGAAAAGAAGGGATTTTCATGCGCGATGTTTTTCAAAAAGTAAGCTCTACCTTTTTAGGCACGACAAGAAAAACCCGTATTATTTCGGCTGTGTCCCTTCTACTCGCCATATTTGCCATTGGCGCAGCAGCGGTCGCGCCGGGTGCGCCTCCGGATGCCAGCCATATTGAAATCCGTTCTGTTTCCGAAGAAATCCAGTTGCCTTCCCTTTCCGAGCAGATTTCGGCGCTCAGCCAGGAAAAGCATTATTTCATGCGCGAAGAAAAAGTCCGCACCGGCGATACCCTCGGTTCCCTGCTGACCCGCCTGGGGGTGGACGATTCCGTTGCCATCGCCTTCATCAAATCGGATGAAACGGCCAGGGAGATGCTGCACCTGAAAGCGGGAAAAGTCATTCAGGCCAAAACAGACAATGCCGGAAAACTGCACTGGCTGTACATGTCCACAACGGATCAGAACGATATGCCGTGCGATATTGTCGTTACACGCGCAGACAAGGGATTTGTTTCCTCCAACAACAATGCCGCCATTGAACGCCGCATCGAAATGCGCTCCGGTGTCATCTATTCCTCCCTGTTTGCCGCAACCGACATGGCGGAAATTCCGGACATCATCACCAACAAGCTGGTTGACATGTTCGCAACCAACATCGACTTCAGTTCCGACTTGCGTCGCGGCGACCGTTTCAATGTGGTATACGAGACTTTCTGGCGCAATGGCACCCTCCTGCGTTCCGGCCGTATCCTGGCAGCGGAATTCATCAACGCCGGCAATATTTACCAGGCCGTCTGGTTTGATGGCATTGGCAACCGTGCCGGCGGCTATTACAGCTTTAACGGCAAGTCACAGAAAAAAGCCTTCCTGAAATACCCATTGGCCTTTACCCGTGTTTCATCCGCTTTCTCCATGCGCAAGCACCCGATTACCGGGATGTGGAAACAACACCAGGGCATTGATTTCGCGGCACCGACAGGCACCCCGATTCGTTCGGCTGCCGATGGGACGGTTGAATTTGTCGGATGGCAGAACGGTTATGGCAATTTCGTCGTGGTCAAGCACTGGGGTGCTTACTCAACCGCTTACGGCCATATGAGCCGCTTTAATCCTGACGTCAAAAAAGGCTCAAAAATCAAGCAGGGCGACATTATCGGATTCGTTGGATCAACCGGCATGAGTACCGGCCCCCATCTGCATTATGAATTCCGGATCAATGGCGTACAGCGTGACCCGAGGCAAGTCGAAATGCCGAATATCCAGCCGCTGACGGCCAGCGAAATGGAAAAATTCCGGATCGTTGTTGCAGATATGCGTCACCGCTTCTCCCTGATGAATCCGGGTGGCAGTTACGAAAAAGTCGCGGCAAAATAAACTTTGTACAAGACGAACGGAGCGTTGTAATTCGTTTGCAAAGCGCGTTTTCAGAGGTTCCCTTGACCACTCAGAACGATACTATTAGCCGTCTGTATATCGGCCTCATGACAGGCACCAGCATGGATGGCGTGGACGGTGTACTGGTTGCGATTCCCGATAACTATACCGGTGGCGTTCTGTCGTTGATGGCCGCCGCGCATATTCCGTTTGGCGAAGACCTTCGCCGTCTGCTGATGTCGCTGCAACAGTCCAGCGATAATGAGATTGAACGCGAAGCCCTGGCAGCCGACGATCTGGCAGATATTTATGCCCGCTGCGTTTTCCGCCTGCTGAAAGACGCAAACGTTTCTCCCGGTTTCATCACCGCCATCGGCGTGCATGGCCAAACGATCCGCCATCGCCCGGAACTGGGCTATACCCGGCAAACCAATAATCCATCGCTTCTGGCTGAACTGACCGGCATAGATGTCATCGCCGATTTCCGCTCCCGCGACCTTGCTGCTGGCGGGCAGGGCGCGCCGCTGGTTCCGGCCTTTCATCGCGCCCTTTTCGGCAACAACGCAAAATCGTATGTGGTTGTGAATATTGGCGGCATTGCCAATATCAGCATATTGGGCCAGGACGGAAAAACTATTGGCTTTGATACCGGCCCGGGCAACGTTCTTCTGGATACATGGATCGCGAAAAATCAAAACCGCCTTTATGATGAAAACGGCAACTGGGCAAAAAGCGGCAAGCCCGATGACAAATTGCTGGCCATCATGCTGCAGGAACCGTTTTTGTCGCTCCCCCCGCCAAAAAGCACGGGGCGCGACCTGTTTAATGAAGACTGGCTGGCAAAAAATTTATTTGCTGCGGCTGAATTCGCTTTCTTAAAGCCCGAAGACATCCAGGCGACACTGACCGTCTTTACAGCAACCACCATTGCCGATGCCATTGCGCGCCATGCCCCCGCTGCCGACAATGTCTTTATCTGCGGCGGCGGCGCCCGAAATGCTTATCTCCTCGGCCTCTTTGAAACGGCACTGAAACAATCTGTCCCCCATGCCGAAGTTGTTACCAGTGAGGTAGCCGGTATTGATCCCACCCATATTGAAGGGCTGGCTTTTGCATGGCTCGCACACCGCTTTACCAACCGCCTCCCCGGTAATCTGCCTGAAGTGACCGGCGCGCACGGGCTGCGTATTTTAGGCGCGCTCTATCCCGGCATCATGGACAAAAACGTCTCCTCTTTTTATCCCGGGAAAATAGCCGAATGATTGCCCTCCTCCAGCGCGTGACCCGTGCCCAGGTTGTGGTAGATGGAGAGACTGTCGGCCAAATAGGCAAAGGGCTGCTTGTCCTGCTTTGCGCCGAACGTGGCGATACGGAAAAAGAAGCGGACACGCTCCTGAACCGCCTTGTCAACTACCGTGTTTTCAATGACCCGGACGGCAAAATGAATCTCTCTTTAACCACGGTTCAAGGCGATCTGCTTTTAGTTCCGCAATTTACCCTTGCCGCCAATACCCGCTCAGGAACCCGTCCGTCTTTCTCTTCAGCCGCACCGCCTGAAACAGGACGGCATCTGTTTGATTATTTCGTCCGGCAGGCCGAAGAAAAAATCTCCCGCGTTCAAACCGGTATTTTTGGCGCGCACATGGAAGTGGAACTCGTCAACGACGGCCCCGTCACCATCTGGCTGCATACGCCGCCGCCATCCGGCACCGCGAATTAAAACTTGTGCCAAAGCCGCCTTCATCTGGCAAAATAGTAGCGAATTATTGCTGAAACGACCAGATAAAGGAGGATGCATGAAAATATGGAGTGATTCTTTCAAGGACAATCAGGCCATCCCGTCAAAATGCGCTTTTTGTTCCATTGATCCCAAAACACACGTTGCCATGTCCGACAACCGCAATCCGCACCTGGCATGGAGTGACATCCCCGCCGGGACAAAGTCGCTGGCGATTATCTGCCATGATTATGATGTCCCCTCCAAAGGCGATGACGTCAACCAGGAAGGCTGGAAAATACCGGCAGACCTGCCCAGGGTCGATTTCTATCACTGGCTCCTGATTGATCTGCCAGCAACCCTGTCATCTGTTGGCGAAGGCGAATTTTCCAACAGCATCACCCCACGCGGCAAACCCGGCCCTGCCGCCGCGCATGGCGCACGCCAGGGCATTAACGACTACACCCCCTGGTTTGCCAGCGACAGCGAGATGTCCGGCAACTACTACGGATATGACGGCCCCTGCCCGCCGTGGAATGACACTATCCCGCACCATTATGTCTTCACGGTTTATGCGCTGGATGTGGCAAAGCTGCCGCTCGGCGACAATTTTACCGGGCCAGACCTCGTGGCTGCCATGAAAGGCCATATTCTGGGCAAGGCCGCTATTACCGGTGTTTATACGCTCAACCCGGAAATTTCGATTTGAAAACGGGATGAACCAGACAACCGAAGTTCTGATTATCCGTCACGGGCAAACGGAGTGGAACGTCGCCAAGCGCCTGCAGGGACACAGCGATATCCCTTTAAATGAAAAGGGAATCGGGCAGGCGCTGGCGCTGGCGGAAACGCTGCGCGACGAAAAACTGGAAGCGGTTTTTTCAAGCGACCTTCAGCGCGCCCGCAAAACGGCGGAAGAAATCGCCCGATGGCACAACCTGCCTGTCCAGGTTGACCCGGCATTCAGGGAGCGTTCCTACGGCGCTTTTGAAGGCTTGAGCCGCGATGAGATCAAAACCCGCTACCCCCAATCCCACGCGGCCTGGTACGCGGCTGATCCGGATCATGTTTTTCCGCCGGGGGAACGGACGGCAGAAAGCATTCGCGCTTTTCACAACCGGGCTATTGCCGCCATTCACCGGATAGCGCAACCGCATGCCGGGAAAAGAATCGTGCTGATTGCCCACTTCGGCATCATCGAGTCGGCCTACCGTGTCGCCCACGATATGCCGCTTGAAGTCCGAACCCGCGTTCCGGTATTAAATACCAGCATCAACCGTTTTCTGGTTCGGGAAAAGCAGATATCCCTGCTGGAATGGGGAGACGACGGGCATCTGGAGCAGCAGCAAAAGCCGGTTGATTACCTCAAACATTTCTGACACCGCGTTTTCCTGACTGCCCGCGCTGTCACTGCTTTGGTAAAATAGTCGTTTTTGCCGCTTTTTCCCATGCAACTCGGGCCACACACCTTATCCAACAATATTTTTGTCGCGCCTATGGCGGGCGTGACGGATCGCCCATTTCGCCAGCTTTGCCGACAACTTGGCGCCGGATATGCCGTATCCGAGATGGTCGCGGCCAACCCGCTGCTGTGGGAAACCAGCAAAAGCAAAAAGCGCATGGCGCACATGGACGAAGCAGAACCCAGGGCCATCCAGATCACGGGAGCTGACCCGGAAATGATGGCAAAATGCGCCCGCCATAATGTCGATCTGGGTGCCCAGATCATCGATATCAACATGGGGTGCCCGGTAAAAAAAGTCTGCAACAACTGGTGCGGCTCCGCGCTTTTGCAGGATGAAAAACGCGTCGCCGATATACTGGATGCGGTCATCAGGGCGGTTGATGTCCCGGTCACCCTGAAATACCGTACTGGCTGGAACCGCGAAAACAAAAATGCCCTCACCATCGCAAAAATCGCTGAATCGGCAGGCATTGCCATGCTGACCCTGCATGGGCGAACCCGCGAGGATGCCTATCGTGGCGAAGCCGAATATGAAACGATCACCCGGGTAAAGGCATCCGTCAGCATTCCTGTCGTTGCCAATGGCGATATTGATTCGCCGGAAAAAGCCCGTAAAGTCCTTGAGATCACGGGGGCCGATGCCATCATGATTGGCCGCGCTGCGCAGGGAAAGCCCTGGATATTTCGCGAAATCCGGCATTACCTCCAGACGGGCGAATTGCTGCCGCCGCCGGAGGTTGAAGAGGTGCGCCTGCTGATGCAGCAACACTTGCTGGATCATTACGAATTTCATGGCGAAATAATAGGCGTGCGGAGTGCCAGAAAGCACATAGGATGGTATATTAACAATCTCCCTGATTCAGAAACTTTTAAAAAGAAGATTAACCAGATTGATTCCTGTGAAGAACAGCTTCGGTGTGTCGATGCTTTTTTTGAATCGCAACTGAAGTACGGTAAAAGATTACACGACAGGAATCACACGCAAGAATCGCCCACCCCTGGCATCGATTCCTCGCAACTCGCCGATTGTAAAAAATGAGTAAAGAGCAAATTCAGGAAGTCGTATCAAAGAGTCTGCAGGATTATTTCAACGTTCTGGATGGGCAAAAACCGACTGATATCTACAACATGATCATGCACACGGTTGAAAAACCGGTTCTTGCCGCAACGATGGCACATGCCAGAAACAATCAGTCACTCGCCGCAGAAATGCTGGGCATCAACCGCAACACCCTGCGAAAAAAACTCCTTGAACACGGGCTGCTATAGACCGTATCCTGTATTTTCCCTTCCCTGTTATTTCATTTATCCTGATTCATCATGACCCGATTTGCCCTGATTTCCGTCTCTGACAAGACTGGTGTTGTTGATTTTGCCCGTGCGCTCAATGGCATGGGAATTTCCATTCTCTCAACTGGCGGCACCGCAGAGCTGCTTTCTCAAAATGGCATTACGGTGACCGAGGTTGCCGACTACACCGGATTTCCTGAAATGCTGGATGGCCGCGTCAAAACCCTGCACCCCAAGGTACATGGCGGCATTTTGGCCCGGCGTGATCTTGAATCGCATACCACTGCCATTAGCCAGCACGGTATTTCCACGATTGATATGGTGGTGGTCAACCTCTATCCTTTCCAGCAAACGGTAGCCGCGCCGCAGTGCACACTGGAAAATGCCATCGAAAACATTGATATCGGTGGCCCGGCCATGTTGCGCTCCGCCGCCAAAAATTACCGGGATGTCACGGTTATCTGCGATCCTTCGGATTATGCCCACGTACTGGAAGAAATGAAAAATCACGGCGGCGCGCCGACGGAAAACAGCCGCTTTGAACTAGCCAAAAAAATCTTTTCCCACACGGCACAGTACGATGGCGCGATTGCCAACTACCTGTCCAGCCTGGGCGAAGATAAGGAGCATACGGCGCGCAGCACCTACCCCCAGACGCTCAACCTGCATTTTGAAAAGGTGCAGGAAATGCGTTACGGGGAAAATCCGCACCAGTCGGCTGCCTTTTACCGCGAGCGCGCTGTTCCGCCCGGTACACTGGCCGACTACACGCAGTTACAGGGAAAGGAACTTTCCTACAACAATATCAGCGATGCCGATGCGGCATGGGAATGTGTCAAAACCTTTGACGAACCTGCCTGTGTCATTATCAAGCATGCCAACCCCTGTGGCGTTGCCATCGGCAATGATCCGCTAGAGGCCTATGAGCGCGCGTTGAAGACCGACCCGGAAGCGGCGTTCGGCGGCATCATCGCCTTTAACCGCGAACTGGATAAAAACGCCGCAGAAGAAGCCTCAAAGCTTTTTGTGGAAGTCCTGATTGCTCCGGCTTTTTCACCGGAAGCCCGTGCCATCTTCGCCAGCAAGAAAAACGTCCGACTGCTGGAAATCCCGCTTGGCAGAGACCTTAACGAGTATGAAGTCAAACGGGTGGGCGGTGGCCTGTTGCTGCAATCGCCGGATGCGGCCAACGTTACCGTGCCTGACCTGAAAGTGGTCTCGAAAAAGGCCCCAGACGACAAGGTATTGCAGGATATGCTTTTTGCCTGGCGCGTCGCCAAATTTGTCAAATCCAACGCCATCGTTTTCTGCCGTGACGGCATGACGCTGGCTGTCGGCGCTGGCCAGATGAGCCGCGTGGACGCGGCGCGTACCGCCGTCATGAAAGCAAAAAATGCCGGGCTGTCACTGGCTGGTGCCGCTGTGGCATCCGATGCCTTCTTCCCCTTCCGGGACGGCCTGGATATTGTGGCAGATGCCGGGGCAACGTCGATCATCCAGCCCGGCGGCTCCATACGCGACCAGGAAGTCATCGATGCCGCCGATGAGCGTGGACTTGCGATGGCCTTTACCGCCATACGCCACTTCCGCCACTGATTCCCGTCAGCCAGCCAGGGAAGCGTACATGAGAATTCTTGGCATTGACCCCGGGCTACGGATAACGGGCTTTGGCGTGATAGAAAAGCAGGGGACGCAACTTTCCTATGTCGCATCCGGCACGGTTCATACGCCATCTGACGCGGATCTGCCCGGCCGCCTGAAAACCATCCTGAAAAGCGTCTCCGAGATTATTGCCACCTACCGACCGGACTGCGCCGCCATCGAAAAAGTCTTCGTGAACGTCAATCCCCAATCCACGCTCCTTCTGGGGCAGGCAAGGGGAGCCGCCATCTGTGCGCTGGTCAGCGCCGACCTGGCTGTTTCGGAATACACGGCATTGCAGATCAAGCAGGCCGTTGTCGGACACGGCAAGGCACAGAAAAAACAGGTGCAGGACATGGTAAAACGCCTGCTGTCCCTGCCCGCGCCACCCAAAAGTGACGCGGCAGATGCCCTGGGGGTAGCCATTTGCCATGCCCATGCTTTTGACACCTTAACCGCCATCCAGGAAGCGGGCTCGCTGAAACCCAAAAGCGGCTTTCGCATCCGGCGCGGACGCCTCATCCAGTAGTGGATGTGGTATATATAAGACTTTCCATAAGACTTTCGGAACTCGCACATGATAGGTCGCATCAGTGGCACCCTGCTCCAGAAAAACCCGCCAGCCATTCTTGTTGACTGCCAGGGCGTCGGCTATGAAATCGATGTGTCGATGGGTACGTTTTACAACCTGCCTCCCATCGGTGAAAAAGTCACCCTCTTTACCCATCTTTCCGTAAGGGAGGATGCCCACCTGCTGTTTGGTTTTTCCAGCCAGGAAGAACGCGACCTCTTTCGCCAGTTGATCCGTATTTCCGGCATCGGCGCCCGAACCGCGCTTTCCCTGCTTTCCGGCATGTCGGTGACCGAAATGATCCAGGCCGTCACCTTGCAAGATACCACCCGCTTTTCCCGCATCCCCGGCATCGGCAAGAAAACTGCCGAACGACTGCTGCTGGAACTGAAAGGCAAGCTGGGGGCTGATCTGGAAATTGGCGGCAGCGCAACGGCTGTCACCGACAACATGGCGGATATCCTCAATGCGCTGATTGCGCTGGGCTATTCCTCCCGTGAAGTCAATGCCGTATTGAAACAGATCCCGGCAGACAGCACCGTCTCGGATGGCATTAAACTGGCACTCAAGGCCCTGTCAAAAGGATAATCACCTCACATGAGCATACAGACTGACGATTTCAGCGAACAGCGGATCATTTCCTCGACCCCGGCCTCCCCCAATGAGGAAGCCATCGAGCGTGCGCTGCGTCCCAAACATCTTGACGAATACGTCGGGCAGCAGAAAATCCGGGAACAGCTTGAAATCTTCATTACCGCCGCCAAAAAGCGTAACGAGGCACTGGACCATACCCTGCTTTTCGGCCCGCCGGGACTGGGCAAAACCACGCTGGCCCATATCATCGCGCGGGAAATGGGCGTCAACCTGCGCCAGACATCCGGCCCCGTGCTGGAAAGGCCGGGCGACCTTGCCGCGCTCCTGACCAACCTCGAAGCCAACGATGTCCTTTTCATTGACGAAATCCACCGGATGTCGCCCGTTGTCGAGGAAATCCTGTATCCCGCACTGGAAGACTACCAGATCGACATCCTGATTGGCGAGGGGCCAGCTGCCCGCTCCGTCAAACTGGATTTGCAGCCCTTTACGCTGGTCGGCGCCACGACCCGCGCAGGCATGCTGACCAATCCCCTGCGCGATCGCTTTGGCGTGGCGGCCCGCCTGGAATTTTACAATGCCGAAGACCTGACCCGGATCGTGATGCGAAGCGCCAACCTGTTGAATACCCCGATCAAGCCGGAGGGCGCACAAGAAATTGCCCGCCGCGCACGGGGAACCCCCCGCATTGCAAACCGCCTGTTAAGACGCGTCCGGGACTATGCCGAAGTCAAGGGAACCGGCGAGATCACCCGAAAAATGGCCGATGATGCCCTGAAAATGCTGGATGTTGATCCGGTCGGATTTGACGTGATGGATCGCAAGCTGCTGGAAGCCGTGCTCTTCAAGTTTGGCGGCGGCCCGGTTGGCATCAGCAATCTGGCCGCCGCCATTGGCGAAGAAGTGGACACGATTGAAGATGTCCTTGAGCCTTACCTTATCCAGCAGGGATACCTGCAACGCACGCCACGCGGCAGGATGGCAACCACCTCGACCTACCGCCATTTCGGCATCGCGCAGCCTTCTTCCGGCCCTAATGCTGAATTATGGGATGCCTCACAGGATCGCCAGCCGTGAAGAACGGCCAGAAAGCGCCTGTTGATGTCGCTGTCGGCATCCTGATGCGGGAAAACGGGGAAGTGCTTCTAGGCCAGCGCCCACCCGGAAAACCCTATCCGGGATACTGGGAATTCCCGGGCGGCAAGGTCGAACCGGGCGAAAGCATCGAAGCGGCCCTGAAACGCGAATTTATCGAAGAACTGGATATCACGATCCTCTCGCAGGAACCCTGGTGCTGTCTGGAGCATGTTTATCCGCATGCCCATGTCCGCCTGCATTTTTTTATCAGCCGCAACTGGCAGGGACAACCCAAAAGCCGCGAGGGACAGGATTTCACATGGCAGGGAGAAATCCGGGTTGAGCCATTGCTGCCGGCAACCATTCCCCTGATGACCTGGCTGAACCAGTACCGCTTTTCGGATAACACTCCCGCAAAAAGTCATGCCGCCTGATATTGCCGCGCCGACGTAAATCGGCGATAATGCACGGGCGTTGCCGGAGTGGCGAAATTGGTAGACGCACGAGACTCAAAATCTCGCGGGGGCGACCCCGTGCCGGTTCGATTCCGGCCTCCGGTACCAAGACAGCGTTTCATACCATCCCATAAAGTCCGCGAACCCGCATAAAATCTATAGATTGTGCGGGTTTTTGTTTCATACAGTCCGCTAACATCCGCTGGCATCCAGAATTTTTCGGGGTATTTTTGGGGTACAATTTGCATACCCCCAAAATCACATGCCCCCAAAAGGTGCTGTCATGGCAAAAGTCACATACGAGTGGCAGAGCTATCGATCTGCATAACTTACCTTAGAAGCCTCTGATAAACGGTTTTTGCGAGAGGAAGTGCGAGGCGCACGGAGCGCAGTAACCGAGGCATATCTTGAGATAGATGAGGTTGCGAGCACCGTGCAACGCAGCAATTCGCTCGCAAAGCCAGTTAATCAGAGGCTCCCTTACTCCTGAACAAGGAAAACTATGATTGCGGTCACAACATCGTGCGCCGCCATAAACCCTTTTCGTTTTCGCTTTTTTTCTTCAATATCGCCAAAATCAGCATTTTTATCCGTCACAACGTCACAACCCGCGCCAGCTCTTGCTTTTCGTGTGACGTTTCGTGTTTTTTGGGGATTTGTGACGTTTTCATCCGTCACAGCTAAACCCGCGTAAATACTGGCTTCCAGTGATTTTGTGACGTGTAACGTTTTGAAAGGGGGGGATAGGAGAAAAGAAAAAATATATTAAAAAAATGCGGCCACCGATTGCGACACTTCAAAGCCTTTACCATCCGTTGAAAAGTAACCAATGATTAAAATCAGGAAAAGCGAATTAGTGCCTTGCTCTGCCCCGTCTCCATCAAGTGCAGACGCTTGTACGTTTCACCAAAATCGAATTATGACGACATAGATGCCCGTGCTTACAAGTTCGTGGCCTGTCGTTTGACAATAAATTTATTTGGTTCTACAATTAAATAATGTTGACAGTGATAGAAACGCCTGAATTTCTCGTTTGGTACAAAGGCGTATGGTCTGACGAGGAACGCGATGAATTTGTGGACTGGATTGCTGACAACCCAGATGCCGGTGACGTTATTCCCCATACGATCGGACTGCGGAAAGTTCGTTTTTCCAGAAGCGGTATGGGTAAGCGCGGCGGTGCAAGGGTGATTTATTACCTGCGTAACGAGGAAGGGAAAATCGTGTTGCTTCTGGTCTACGCCAAAGCGAAATTCGACAACCTGCGACCGGAGTTTCTACGCAAATTGAAGGAGAAATACGATGTCTGATTTAAAACCCCATCCAGACCCGGAAATGAATGAATTTGAGCAAGCGTTACTGCGCTCTATCGGGCAAGCCAAAAAAGGAAAGCATGGCCGCGTTTCCACACCAGAGGATATTGCGGCGCGGCGGCGTGGGCGACCTGTCGGAAGTATCCAGGCTTCCACGAAAAAACAAACTGCTATCCGGTTTGATGAAGATGTGCTGGCCGGACTACGGGCAACCGGAAAAGGTTGGCAGACCCGCGTCAATGACGTGATGCGTGAATGGCTAGAAAAGCGATCAGCATAGCATCCCCCGCTCCTGGACAGACAACCAATGGCACGACGACAACATCGCGTACCGTCATAAAACCCCTTTCATTTTCGCTTTTTTCCCTCAATATCACCAAAATCAGCATTTTTATCCGTCACAACGTCACAACCCGCGCCAGTACTTGCTTTCAGTGTGACGTTTCGTGTTTTTTGGGGATTTGTGATGTTTCCATCCGTCACAGCTAAACCCGCGTAAATACTGGCTTCCGGTGATTTTGTGACGTGTGACGTTTTGAAAGGGGGGTATGGGAGAAAAGAAAAAATATATTGAAAAAAAGCAGCCCAAGATAGTCACTTAACACTTAACGATTCATGTACAAACTAACAACTTTCTGTAGATCACTTATCCAAAAATCATCATTTTTGCATTCATATTCCATAAACTATCCATAAAAAAATCATCAACTTTTCATACTCTTTTTATCAACAAGCAACCAATAATTCAGGGCAGGATGCCAGATGTATTACAAAACAAGTTTTGAACATACATCCGGTTGCATTTGGTTGCATCGCCCCCTTCACAAAACAAGGCAAGGCGATTTTCCAGGAAAATGCCCACGCGGTTTTTGATGGCAGCAAAAGTTTTTGGAGGTATTTTTCAACTTTCAAAAACACATGTCGTTATTTCACGCGCCTTTCAGATGGCTTTGTGAATGAGGCCTCCTCCCGAAAATATCTGTCTGCCGCAAGCCCATCACAACAATAAGCCGTTATTTTCATGGCTTTTTATCGTTCGCGTTTGGCGGATTTTCGCTAAAATGCATGTT
>JAVBTJ010000109.1:0-3784 GCA_031556215.1 Oxalobacter sp. | reverse complement strand
GGCGCCACCCGGGGGGGGGTTTGATTTGTTTTGCCCTGAAGGATGAAGTTATGGTTAAATGGGCGATTTTCTGTTTAATTATTCCTGATTTATGACCTACGGCCCTGAGCGTTTCCAGATACGTTCTCCCAGCGAGATTGCGAGTCTTCTGCGTGGCATGCAGGAAAATACGGATCGGCTCAGGATGCGTTTTCCGGATTCGGATGAAACGGTGATTACCTCTGTGCTGGAGGTTGACCTGAAAAACGGGCGGGTCTTTCTGGACTGTGCGCCATCTCCCCTGCAAAACCAGGTTGTGCTGCAAAGCCGGGGGATCAGTTTTGAGGCGGTGGCCAACCGCGCGCGGATTGCTTTTCGTGCCAACCGGATACGTCAGGCTTCCTGTAATGGGCGTGCCGCACTGGTGATGGAGTTGCCGGAGTCGATTTCGCGCCAGCAGCGCAGGGAACATGTCCGTTATGCGTTGGAAGGGGCTTTTATCCGCCTTCGTGTTGCTGAAAGTGAGGCGCCGTTTACCGGCATTGTCCGGGATATCAGCATGGGCGGGATTACGTTGATTGATGAGGAGAGGGTGATTCATTACGGGGTGAGCGCACTTTACGAGGCATGCGAGCTTTTCCTGCCGGAGATGCCGCCGGTCAGGGTGAATATCCGTTTTCGCAATATGACCGAGATTGCCGGGAAGAATGCCTTGCCAGCCCATCGTATCGGTTGCCAGTTCGTGGATCTGGATGAGAGGGTGATTGCAAGGATGCGCCATTTTATCGCCGGCATGGAATGGCAGGCGCGGATGCGGGAAAAAGAGGGGTAGGAATCTGCTGCTTGTGAAAAAACAAAACCGCTTTTTCAGCGGTGAAGGTACCATCAAGGCCGTTTACGTGACGGCCTTTCATTTTTGCGTTCAGAGGTCAAATCAAATCTGCATGCCCATGATTTCCTGATAGGCCGAAACGAGCTTGTTTCTAGCCTGGACGGTGGTCTGGAGCGCGATGCTGGCTTTTTGCATGGAGATCATGACGTCTGACAGTTGCACGTCATCGTTGCCCAGTGCAAATTGCTCTCCCAGGCGCTCGGAGTTGACCTGTAGCTGGTTTACGCCATCCAGGGTTGCCTGAAGTGCCGATGCGAAGTCGCTTTTGCCGGTTTCCTGGGTTTTGCCGGTGTTTTTGACAAACGAGTCGGTAATGCCGGTGACCCGGTTGGACGGCGTCGTGATCTGGGACGAGGTCGCCCTGATCTGCTCCAGCATAGCCTGTATCTGGTTGGTATTGATTGCCATCATGTTTTTTTCCTCAGGATTGGTTTCCCGTGTGCGTTTTTTATTTTCCGGTTGCGGATTAACGCACGATGGTCACTTTAGCATTCGGCACGCTTTTTCCGGGCAGGAATAAAGCGGCAAAAGACCGCTTTATTCGGGGTTTTGAAAGTGGGCTTCGAGAGGGACAATAATAAGGCTCACAATTCCCCTTGGTGCATTTTTCGGGGAAAGAGAATAATAAAAAACAATAACTTACCTCACTTACGAATAGTCAGCCTGGAGGGCGAAATGGCAGTAGCAGAAGAACCAGGAGTGTTGGGCGATATACCCGCGGCGGCGGGTGTGCCTGCGGATGCGGGCGGTGGTGTTGCCTCGCGCGTGGCGCGGGCGCGGGCAAGGCTTGCGGAGCCGCGTATCCGGAATATCGCGTCGGCTGTTGCGGCAGCTTTCCTGCTTGCTGTTGTGGCTGGTATCTGGATGTGGAGCCAGAGAACGGAGTACGGTGTCCTGTATTCCGGCTTTTCGGAAAAAGACGGTGGTTCGATCGTGGCTGCGATTGAGCAGATGAATATTCCCTACAAAATTACGAATGGCGGCGGCTCAATCCTGGTGCCTGTCGAGATGGTGCATGGTTTGCGTCTGAAGCTGGCGTCAGAGGGGTTGCCCAAGGCCAGTGGTGTCGGTTTTGAGGTGTTGGAAAACCAGAAGATCGGTTCTTCGCAATTCCTGGAGCAGGTGAATTACCAGCGCGCCCTGGAGGGCGAGCTTGGCAGGACGATCCAGTCGATGGGTGCTGTCCAGAACGCGCGGGTGCACCTGGCGATGCACAAGGCTTCGGTTTTTGTCCGTGACCAGCAAAAGCCGACGGCGTCAGTCCTGTTGACGCTGTACCACGGCCGTTCGCTGGACAGGATGCAGGTCGATGCAATGGTGCATCTGGTTGCCAGCAGTGTTCCGGGGTTGACGGCGGCGAATGTGACGGTGGTGGATCAGAATGGCGATCTGCTTTCCTGGCGGGGCAGGGACGGGGCGGAAGGTGACAAGCTGGACGCCAAGCAGATGCAGTATGTGCAGGAGTTGCAAAAGAACATTGTAAGGCGGGTTGAGTCTATCCTCGCGCCGGTTGTCGGAGAAAAGAATGTTCGCGCGGAAGCGACGGTTGAGGTGGATTTTTCCAGGAGCGAGCAGGCAGAAGAGATTTACAAGCCAAACCAGGCGCCCAATACGCCTTCCATTCGCAGCCAGCAAAATCTGGAAGTGCAGAAGGCAACGGCTGAGCCTGTTGGCGGTATTCCGGGCGCGGTAACGAACCAGCCGCCTGTGCCGCCAACCGCACCGCTGATCCAGCAGAATCCGGGGCAGCAGCAGACGGCGCCGCCGGGGCAGCGTGTCTTTACGCCGGTCGGCCAGGGGGGTGGTTCAGGTTCGCCGGTAGAGGGTAAGAGAGAGTCGGTGATCAACTATGAGGTTGACAAGACGGTGCGCTATACCCAGAAAGCGGCAATGGGTGAGGTCAAGCGCGTTACGGTTGCGGTTGCGGTCAATTACAAGCCCGGTAAGGATGCTGACGGCAAGGATGCGCTGGTTCCGCTGACGGATGCGGAAAAAGAAGAGGTGGCTGGCCTGGTCAGGGAGGCGATGGGCTACAACGCACAGCGCGGCGACAGTATGTCTGTCTTGAATAGCCGTTTTGCTGCGCCTGAGGATGGCCCGCCGATCTGGAAGCGTCCGGAGACCTTTACGGTGGCGAAGGATGTCGGCAAGTATGTCCTGCTGGCAGGTGTTTTGCTCTGGCTGTATATGGCGCTCTTTAAGCCGCTGATTTATAAGTTGTCCGGCAGGGAAGAGGCTGACCGCAAGAAGAAGGAGGCTGAAGAGGCCGCGAAGGCCGAGGCCGAGGCAAAAGCGGCTGAACTGGCTGCCATGCAGAAGGCGGCGGAAGCGGGTGATGTGGATGCGATTGTCAAGCTCACCGGCGCGGCGGTATCGGAGGAGGAGGAGGCTTATCAGCAGTTGCTGGAGGTGGCCAAGAATATGGCGCGTGAAAATCCCAAGGCGGTTGCCAACATAATTCTGGAGTGGATCGGAAATGACTGACGGATTGCCAAGAAAGATGGATGGCGCGGAAAAGAGCGCGATCATGATGCTGGCTCTCGGTGCGGATGAGGCTGCCGAAGTCATGAAGTTCATGGGGCCGCGCGATGTGCAGAAGCTGGGCGCCGCGATGGCCAACATGAAGGGGGTGCCCGCCGGGGATCTGGAGCGGGTGCTGATTGAGTTCATGGGGGAAGCCTCGAAAAATACCGATATCGGCGTGGATGCGGATGCCTATGTCCGTGATGTGCTGACCAAGGCGCTGGGCGACGACAAGGCGGCAGGCCTGATTACCCGTATTTTGGGCGCGCGTGATGAAAGCGGTATCGAGAGCCTGAAGTGGATGGATGGCCAGACGGTATCCGACCTGATCAGGAATTAGCATCCGCAGATTATTGCAACGATCCTGTTGCACCTGGAGCGCGATCATGC
>JAVBTJ010000108.1:0-3125 GCA_031556215.1 Oxalobacter sp. | reverse complement strand
ATACGGTATTTGGCAAAACCTATGTGCCCATTACCGACAACAGGCCGTACAAAGTGCGGGGCTACGGCAGCTGGTACGGCAAAAAATTTCATGGCAACAAGACGTCTTCCGGGGAAGTCTACGACATGTTCAAAATGACGGCGGCTCACCCGACCTTGCCCATTCCCTGTTATGTCCGCGTGACGAACATCAATACAGGAAAACAGGTCATCGTCAGGGTAAACGACCGGGGGCCTTTTCATTCGGATCGGGTGATTGATCTTTCCTATACGGCAGCTTTCAAGCTGGACTATCTGAACAAGGGAAGTACCCTGCTTGAAGTGGAACATCTTTCGCCAGCGGAAATCGAACGCATCAATCTTGCCCGAACCCAGAACCCTGCACCGGTTCAGCAAACCGCTGTTGCCAAACAGGTTCCACCCTCGCCGGAACTCAAACCGGCAGTGGTTCCTGCTGCCACAGGCAATGCGGCAAGGTATTATCTGCAATTAGGCGCATACCAACAGATTGGCAATGCCCAGGCAAACCAGGCTGAATATGCCTTGAATTGGGCGCATGTCCTGCCGGGCGTGGAAGTGGTCATGGCAGAGGATTATTACCGTTTGTTTGCCGGGCCGTTTGCTTCGCAGGAAGAAGCCGATTATGCGGCAAGGCAGATAGAAAATGCCGGACGTCGCCCACTGGTTGTCCGGCGTTAAAGACAGTGCCTGGAAATACAAAAAGCGCATGACAATCATGCGCTTTTTGTTATCCGGGAAAGGAAAAAAGGCAGATCAGTCGCCGTACAGTTTCTGCTTCAGTTCGCGGCGTTGCTGTGCTTCCAGCGAGAGGGTGGCTGTTGGGCGGGCCAGCAGGCGTGGAATACCGATAGGCTCGCCTGTTTCCTCGCACCAACCGTATTCTCCGGCATCAATACTGGCGATGGACAACTGCACCTTCTTGAGCAGTTTGCGTTCCCGGTCTCTTGTGCGCAATTCCAGGGCGTGCTCTTCTTCAATCGTAGCGCGATCAGCCGGATCGGGTACCAGTGGCGTTTCCCGAAGATTTTCTGTCGTTTCGCCTGCATTCCTGATCAACGTGTTTTCAAGTTCTTTCAGGCGGTTTCTGAAAAAAGCGAGCTGTGCAGGATTCATATAGTCCTTTTCGCTCATTTTCAGAACCTGCGCTTCAGTGAGGAGTGCATTATCTGCTTTGGCAGATGCGCTTTTTTTCGCTTTTGTATTCACTTTGCTTCCCTTCACTTGGTAATCTCGTATTAGTTATGAATCAGGCAACGTTATAAATAAAACAAACGGTATTGCACAATGGATTCAAAAGTTCTGCAAGTAAATTTATTGGCAGAAATGACCTTCGTCAAGCCTTGCAGAATTAATCATAATAGTAATGCGCCTGTTTTTATTGCTTATATTGTTCCAGACCGTATTATGCCAGACAGGAAGTCAATCCTTCCAGAAAAGCGGCCTGCGGCAGGTTTTTTCCGATAAAAACCATTTTGCTCTGGCGGATTTCATCATCAGACCATTTTTCCACAATGTCTGACCCCATCAGTTGATGGACACCCTGAAAAACGACTTTGTGGTCGTTTTCTTTCATATAGAGAATCCCTTTGTATCGCATCATCTGGCTGCCATATGCCTTGAGCATCCGCGACAGGAAATCTTCCAGCATGTCCGGGTCAAAAGGCTTTTCGCTCTGGAAAACGAAAGCCTGGATGTCATCCAGATGACGGGCATGATGGCAATGGGGTCCGCAGGGGCTTTCATGATGGTGGGAAAGTTCGGTGACTGGTATGGCAATATCCAGTTTGCTGTTAAGGTGAAACCCCTTCAGTCCCAGTACTTTTTCCAGTGCAATATGCCCGAAATCAACCATATCGATAGCCGCATAAGGGTTGATCCTGCGAAGGCGGGCAATAATCAGGTCAATATGGCTTGGCGAAACCAGGTCTGCCTTGGACAGTAAAAGGCGGTCGGCAAACCCGGCCTGCTGCCGGGCTTCCTCAAATTCATCCAGTTGCTGCATGGCATGAACGGCATCGACCAACGTGATAATGCCGTCTATCAGATAAGCGCGTGAAACATCCGGGTTCATGAAAAAAGTCTGGATGAGCGGCCCGGGATCAGCCAGCCCGGTTGTTTCAATGATGACGCGGTCAAAGGACAGTGTTTGCGCCAGCCGTTTTTCATTCAGCGAATTCAGGGCGGCAATCAGGTCACCCCTGACGGTGCAGCAGATGCAGCCGTTGCTCATTTCGATAATTTCTTCCGCGCTGGTTTCAACGAGAATGGAACTGTCGATGTTTTCAGGGCCAAACTCATTTTCAATCACAGCAATTTTCTGCTGGTGATTTTCAGCCAGAATCCGGTTTAGCAGTGTTGTTTTTCCTGCACCTAAAAAGCCGGTGATAATGGTGACGGGAATAAGAGCCATAGGTTTACATTTCCTTATTTTTTTTTCGCCCTGGGGTGAGCGGCATCGTAAATCCGGGCCAGATGCTGGAAATCCAGGGCAGTATAAACCTGGGTTGACGAAATGGATGCATGGCCCAGCATTTCCTGTACGGCACGCAAATCGCCGGATGACTGCAGGACATGCGATGCGAAAGAATGGCGCAGGACATGCGGATGGACATGTAACGGCAGTCCCAGTGCCTGCGCATGCGCTTTCAGGCGCATCTGGACAATGCGCGGGGTGATGCGGCGCCCGCGCTGATTGATAAAGAGGGCGCGGCTTCCGTCAGTTTCCTTTTGCTGTACCAGTTGGTTCCGTACGGACAGCCATGCCAGGATGGCATCGAGAGCGGCCTGGCCGACAGGGACGATCCGTTTTTTACTGCCTTTTCCCGTCACCATTATTTCCTGGTCATCAAGGTTGATCCAGCCGGGCGAGGTATAGCCACTTTCCTGGATATGCCGGACATCCAGTCCGGTCAGTTCGGAAACACGCAAGCCGCTCGAGTACAGCAGTTCAAACATGGCCTGGTTGCACAAGGGGGTAATCCTGTCTTCAGGGGAATGGGCGGCGGGAACCGAAGGGGTTGCCACGAGTTGCACGGCATCATCGACTGAAAGTGCTTTGGGAAGTGTTTTTGCGCGGCGCGGCGCCTTGATTGTCTCTGCCGGATT
>JAVBTJ010000113.1:0-14213 GCA_031556215.1 Oxalobacter sp. | reverse complement strand
CATCCGGCCAGTCGTCCGGTAGCACCAGGCGGCGTTCATCCGGCAGTCCGACGGGCTTTAGGCCATACATGTCGCGGATTTCACGCTCACCCCATATGCAGGCGGGAATTTTTGGCGAAACGGAAGGAAATTCTTCCGATCCGGCATCCAGTTCGGCGCGCACAACGATATAGCATTTGACGCCTTCTTCCATCGACAGGACGTAGTAGACGGCAAAACGGCCGCAAATGGGCCTTTCGTCATTGGCAAAAACAACGGATATCCAGCCGCCCTGACGGTAATAAAGCCACTCGACAACATCAGGAAGCGCATTCAGTTTGACCGTGACGGTAGCCTGGTCAGCCGTTTGCCATTCTTCCTGCAGGACAGCAGAAGGAAACTGTTGCCGCAAAGCCTGAATGTAGTGTTGGCCGATTCTGGTAGACATACGTCATTTCTCCTTGCGGTGTTTTTAGCGATCCGTTTTAAGCGGGGACTCGGCAGACAACGGGTTTTGCGAAGGCGTAGCCTGACGGGTGTCGTTACTGATCATTTCCCACGGTGTCCGAATGGTCACATCCCATTCGGCATTGGGTTTATCCAGCACAATTTCGGTCGCATTCCGGATAAGCATCGCTACCGGCTGCGGCATGCGAATACCCATCCATAATATGATGATGGTAAAGACCGCCAGGGGAGCCAGTTTCATGAACCCAACGTCTTTTTTCTGAACGCCTTCCGGTACTTTGCCAAGCAGGACATTCGTGACCATGTAAACAATGCCGGAAAAGACAGTTGCCAGCAACAGCATCACGATAATGGAGAGCACGGTTTTCCCGGTGTTGATGCCGGCAAACAGGACAAGGAATTCGCTGACAAAGACATTGAAAGGCGGCAAACCGGAAAGCGTCAGGACACTGAGACCGAAAAAGACCCCGGATACCGGCATGGCGTTCATGATCCCTTTGACAGAGCGCATGTCAGATGAGCCGTATTTGAGTTCGATATTGCCTGACACGCAAAAAGCCATCGCTTTGGCGATACTGTTATTGAGCGCATGCAACAGCCCGGCGAAGATGCCAAGCGGGCCGCCAATGCCAAAGGCCAGGGCAACGATTCCCATGTTTTCGATGGAAGAATAGGCCAGGAGGCGCTTGACGTCTCGCTGGACAATAATGAACAGCGCACCACAGGCAATGGACATGACACCGAAAGCCAGAAGCAGGGTTTGCGGCAGGGAAGTTCCGAGTGCTTTAGTCGCAATCATATAATAGCGGATGATGACGAGGAAGGCGCAGTTTGACAGTGCGGAAGACAGGAGGGCGCTGACAGGGGCGGGTGCCTCGCTGTAGGCGTCTGGCAGCCAGGCGTGCATGGGGAAAAGCCCGGCTTTCGTGCCAAAACCGATCAGGATAAAGACAAAGGCAATCGTGGTCAGGGTTGGATCAAGCGCGTAGGCATTTTCCATGAGCATGAGCCAGCTTGTCGCGTGTTCCGGGTTGGTAATCAGCGTTGAGGCATTGGAAAAAATCAATATCGTGCCGTACAGGCCGAAAGCCACGCCAACGGAGCAGATCAGGATGTATTTCCAGGCCGCTTCCAGCGTGGAGCGTTTGCCATACAGGCAGATAAGCAGGGATGAGGCAATCGTGGTGGCCTCCACTGCTGCCCACATCAGGACGATATTGTCGGCGATGACCACCAGGATCATGGTGGCAATAAAGAGATTGAAAAAACCGAAAAAACTGCACAGTTCTTTCTGTTCGATGTCCCCGTTTTCCAGTCGGCGGTTCATGTAGCCAATGGCGTAAAAACCGGTCAGGAAACCGATGCCGCTGACCAGCATCAGGAAAAGCGCATCAAGATTATCCAGGCTCAGCCAGTGATGGAAAGGGATGATTGAACTGCCATTCAGTACCAGACCGACCAGCCACAAAGCCAGCCCCAGAACGAATCCGGTGCTTGCCAGGTGGATCAGGGTAATGAGGGGGCGCGAAACAAGACCGGCCCAGCGCAAGACAAAAAGGACGACCCCGGCGCTGAAGGGGACAAGCAGAAGAATCAGCAGTAATTGAGAGTGCGTCATATTTACCCCTTCAACGCCGTCAGTTCGCGTACATCAAGGGTATGCAGCGTACGATGGATTCTTCTGACAATCACGACCATCACCACAACCGTAAAAATGGCATCGGTGGCGATGCCGATTTCGACAATTTTCGGCACGTTGCTGGCCAGTATCGCCAGAGTCAGGTGCGAGCCGTTTTCCTTGAGGCAGTATCCGTAAATTTGTTTCAGGATATTTCGCTGGGTCACGATGCAAAGGATACCCAGGAAGAAATGGCCGAGAGAGATGCCCAGTGCCGGTTTCAGTTCCATCACGGCGGGAAGCTGGATATGGGATACAACGAAGTAACCCAGTGCCGTAATGATCGCGGATACGACCACGGTGAGCGCCGTGCCGATGACGGCGGTATCCGCCGCCGGGTCTTTAAGCTGTCCCAATGCGCGGTACATGATGACGGGAACCAGGATCACTTTGGTGATAAAGGCAGTAACGGCCCAGGCATTCAGTTCCGGTGCGTCCTTGAACTGGGCTATTGCCAGGAAGATCAGTACCAGGACGAAAGACTGAATTCCGTAGTGCACGGCAGATGAGGTGGGCTTTCTGGCGCAAATCACCAGAAGCGATGTGACAACCAGCAATCCGGCCAACCCATTGATAAGAAATGTGCCTGTCATGCGTTACTCCGTTAGCCGAGCCAGGCGGCAGCGATAAAACTCGACGCCACCGACATAATAATCAGGAAAACCAGCACTGCCTGCATCACCCACGGAACGTCAATCGCCGAAGCGACTTCGGGAGAGGGTTTTCCCAGGACAGCCTTGCCAAACCACATCAGGAACCAGGCAAAGGCAGCGACTGATTCGATCAGCGCAATAATCAGCAGGGGGGCCAGCCATATATGCTGGCGCAACAGTTCAAAGCCGCCGGAAAGGATGGTGAATTTGCTGAAAAACAGGCTGAATGGCGGGACGCCGCCAATTGCCATCGCGCCAACGCAGAAGCAAACGCCAAGCAATGGCGTTTTGGCAAGCAGTCCGCGAATGTCGGGCAGCATGCGCGTGCCGAAGCTGTAGCTGAATACGCCAGCCAGCAGGAAAAACAGGCTTTTCGCAAAGGCGTGGTTGAAGATGTGGGCAATGCCGCCCTTGAAGGCCAGTTCCGAACCGAATGCGCCCAGCGAGAGTCCGAGGAAAATATAGGCAAGCTGGGTGATGGTGGAGTAGGCCAGCAAACGCTTCATATCCCGCTGGGGCAGGTACATGAAAAATCCGAACATCATCGTAATCATGGCCATGATGATGGCAAACCAGGCCACCCATTCCGGTATGCTGCCTGCCGACATTACCGCACGGGCAAAGATGAAGACGCCCACTTTCACCATCGATGCAGCATGCAGGTAAGCCGAAATCGGCGTAGGCGCTTCCATCGCGTCCGGCAGCCATACGTGCATCGGGAATTGCGCCGATTTTCCCCACGCGACAATCATCAGGCCGATCAGGACAATCGCCTTGGTGTTTTCATCCAGTTGGGCAATCGCGTCAATACTGAAGGTACCGGTAGCGGAAAACAGGAAGGCTGCGGCAACATACAGTCCGAGCGAGGCAATATGCGTGATGATCAGCGCCCGCATGGCACCACGGATGCCTTTTTCATCTTCGTAGTAGCTGATAAGCCCCCAGGAACAGGCGCCGGTAATTTCAAAGAAAACCAGTTGGCCGATCAGGGTGGACGAATAGACCAGGCCTGCCATTGCGCCGATAAAGACCAGCAAAAATGCATAATAGCGGGGACGTGCCTCGTGCGGATGCTCGCGGTGCAGCGGTGTCAGGTAGGCAGACGAGTAGGCGACAACGAGAAAACCCAGCAGCACCACGGCAAACCCGATCAGCGTGCTGATGGAATCAATGGTGAAGCCGAAAATAACGGCATTGCCCAGACGCAGCAGTTCGTAAGTTCTGGATACCCGTCCGTCTGCATAAAAGGCATAGGCAACCATGCCCGCGCTGATGGTACCCAGCGCGGAAAACAGCATGCCGAGCCACTTCCCGGCCATTTTCGGGCTGAACATGATCAGTATGGCACCCGCAACGGGGATGAGGATGGTGAGAAGCGCGATGGTGTCCATGTCGTCTTAACTCCTCATAAACCGGCCAGGTAGAAAGCAAGGGACAAGAGCGCGATACCGAAACCCACCCAGGTGACACGCGATGTCAGGAGGAAACGACCACGGGCCATGCCGTTTTCAATCAGGGCGGCAACCAGGTAGACCACCAGCACCTTGATGAAAAACAGGATCGTTCCCAGAAGAATACTGCCGATACCCAGATCGGCGGCATTGCCGTAGGGGATAAAGATGCTGACAAAGAGCGCTGCCATGACGATTTTTTTCGTGGCAAGCCCCCATTTCAGGATAGCCAGCGCCTGCCCGGAGTATTCCGTCAGCGGGCCTTCCTGCAACTCCTGCTCGGCTTCGGCAAGGTCGAAAGGCAGTTTGCCCATTTCGATATAGACGGCAAAGCCAAAGGCGGCAAAAGCCAGCAGCATTGCCACAGGCGTATGAACCCGGTTTTCCGCAATCGCCGTGCTGATAGCGCCGATATTGGTCGAGCCGCTGATTAAGGCGGCAACCATCAGGGAAAGAATCATGATCGGCTCAACCAGGACGCCCAGCGAGGATTCCCGGCTGCCGCCGATCCCGGCATAGGGGCTTTCCGTTTCCAGGGCTGACGAAGCAAAGATAAAACGGGAAAAGCCCAGGAGATAGGCAATCGCAATCAGGTCGCCCACCACGCCAAGCGGTGAGGCAAATGAAACGGCGGGAATCACCATCGCGATCAGCAGGACAGAGCCAAGCAACTCATAGGGCATGATCCTGAACATCAACCCTGAAGCGGCAGGCGCGACATCCTGGCGTTTCATCAGTTTTACCAGGTCACGGTAGTCCTGGAAAATGCCCGGCCCCCGGCGCGACTGCATCTTGGCGCGCATCACGCGCGAAATACCGGTAAAAACCGGCGCAACCAGAAGCAGTACAACGGCCTGGATGAGTGCAAGAATGATGAATCCCATATCCGGCATGAGTTTTCCTTAAACCGTAATAAAGAGCAGCACGATCAGCACCACAACAACATAGAGGCAATATATCCGGGATTCGCCGTGCTGCAGCCACTGAATCCAGTGACCGAGCCGGTATGCGCCCCGGACGATTGGCGAAATAACATAAGTATCCACACTCCCTTCGCTCAGGGTTGCCGCCCTGACGCTGTAATCCAGGCACTTGTCCAGCGGGCGTGCCGGATTGAGCCTGTCGCGAAGACGGAAGAGCGGTGCAAACATAAAACGTAACGGCTGCGAAAAGCCCTCGGAAGAAATCGCCATTTTGGGGTCATGAATATAACCGCAGGCCCAGGCATCGCCATGATGGCGGCGCGGCAGGCGCGTTCCCTTCATGATCATTCCCATGATGACAGGAACGAATGGCAGGGCGAGGAGCAGGATTGTCAAAAGCGGCATCGACAGCACGGATTGGGATGCGCTGCCCGGAATGATGAGCGAACCTTGGGCTACCTGCACCGCAGCGTTTCCGTACAGGGAAGACGCAATACCGGCAATCGTCGGCGAAATCCAGGGAGCACCGATACCCAGCGCAATGCAAACCAGCGCCAGAAAGGCCATCGCAATGACCATTGGCATGGGCGCTTCCGTCGCATGGGCGGCATGCTCGCTGCGCGGCTTGCCGGAAAAACAGATGTTGTACAGCTTGACAAAGCACATCAGGGCAAAGGCGCCTGTGAGGGCAAGCATCACAATCGTAACCGGCCCGGCAATGCGCATCATGACGTCACTTTGGTAACCCATCGTAAACAGCGCCTGGTAGGTATACCATTCGCTGACAAAACCATTTAGCGGCGGCAGGGCGCAGATCGCCATCGCGCCCGTGAGGAAGGCGAGCCCGGTATAGGGCATGGATTTGGCCAGCCCGCCCAGTTCTTCCATGTTGCGCGTGTGGGCACGGTAGATAATGGAACCCGCGCCCAGGAACAGCAGCCCCTTGAACATCGCGTGGTTGAGGGTATGGTACAGCGCGCCAAGCATCCCCAGCACCGCCAGCACCGGCTGCCCCGTTGCCATGCCGATCATGCTTGCGCCAACGCCGATCAGGATGATGCCTACGTTTTCCACGGTGGAATAAGCCAGCAGACGCTTGATATCCTGTTCAGCGAGGGCATACAGGATGCCCAGCACAGCGGAAATCGCGCCGATAGCCAGAACCAGGATGCCCCACCATACGATAGTGGCATGAAGCAAATCCACGCCGACCTTGATGATACCGAAAACGCCGACTTTCACCATGACGCCCGACATCAGGGCCGATGCATGCGAAGGGGCTGCCGGATGGGCGCGTGGAAGCCAGCTGTGCAGCGGCACGATACCCGCTTTTGCACCAAAACCGAGAAAGGCCAGCACAAACACGACAGAAGCCAGCGGCGCTGGCAAATGGGCTGTCCGAAAAGCTTCAAAATCCAGGCTGCCGGTTTGCCACCAGAAAATGAAGAAAGCGCCCATGATCAGCACGGAACCGGCGTGCGCAATCAGGAAGTAAAGAAAACCGGCATCGACGGATTCCTTGTCCTGGTCGAAAATAACAAGAAAATACGACGACAGGGACATCAATTCAAAGAAGACAAGGAAATAAAAGGCATTGTCGACAACCATCAGCACCAGCATGGATGCCACGAAAAGATTGGTAAAGAACCCCATCGACCATGCGCCCCGGCCCTCATATTCCCGGACATAGGAAAAGGAGTAAACCGATACCATCAACATCAGCGCAGATATCACCAGCACCATGAACGCAGCCAGCGAATCCATGCGCACGGTAAAGCGGACAAAGGGGAATGGGCCTGACACAGCCGCCGTCAGCATATTCCCTGTCAGCATGACAGGGAGGGAAGCCGCAAGACCGGCAAGGCTGCCGGCAACGCCGGTTATCCCGGCAATGCCAATGGAAAGGCGATCGTTTTTGCAGAAAAACAGGGAAAACACGGCACCCGTAGCGAAGATTAAAACCGAAATCAGTAACAGGCACAGTGAAGACATTATTTTTCCCGTTTCGTGATAGGGCTTAAAAGAGACAGCGTTTTTCCTGCTGCCACCCCGCTTTCATGCTTTTCTGCCTGCGAGCGCAGCAGAGCGTCACTGTCAACCAGTGTCAGCGCCTTGTTCGGGCACACTCTCACGCATTCGGGGCCGCTTTCAAGAAAATCGCACAAGTCACATTTCACGGCGACATTACGCACGCCTTTTTCCCAGGCCAAAGCCGGGGCAAGATCTGCAGACGGTTTTTCAGAGGGATCGACATATTCCAGGAGGTAGGCCGGGCTGGCAACGCCCCTGACACTCGTGCCGGATGGGGTGATAGCGCCAAAAGGACAGGCGATGGAGCAAAGCTTGCAGCCGATGCACGTGACCTCGTCAATGACAACAGCATCATTCCCCTGTGTAATCGCATTGACAGGGCAGACCTTTATGCAGGGCGCCCCTTCGCAATGGTGGCAAAGGACAGGGGCGGAGTCAGAGCCGTTTTTAACTATCGCCAGCCGTGGATGTGACTGTAATCCAGCAACCTTATGTGCCCGTGAACATGCTTCCATGCAGGTTTCGCATTCATTGCACAGCTCCGGTTCCGCGATAATAAAGCGGTTCATATCCGTTTTTCCTTTTCTACTCCTGTAAAAAAGCCCTTTTTACTGCCTGTCGTGGTGCGTGTCTTTCCATCAATAATGCATGACGGAAAACAGGAACACACTCATGGTAATTCTTAAAAGTTACGGCTGTCAAATTTTATAATCGGGCACACCAATACCATAGAAAATGCATGGAAGTTGGGATGCCTTCATTTTCCTTATAAAATACCGTTTTACGGGTTGATTCATGTTTTGGAACGGATATTTCACTTATGCGGCGTATATCGATTTCAGTAGAAAAAGAACTGGCAGCAGCCTTTGACGAACTGGTCAGCAAGAAAGGCTACCTGAATCGTTCGGAAGCCTTCAGGGATCTGGTGCGGAAAGAACTGGGAGAAGACATCCTTTCCAGCGAGAGGGCCGAGTGGTGTGTTGCGACGCTGACCTACATTTTCGATCACCACCAGCGTCAGTTGGCAAACCGCCTCACCAAACTGCAACATGACCACCACGACCTGATCGTGGCAACCCAGCATATCCACCTGGATCACGACAACTGCATCGAAATGCTCTTCCTGAGAGGGGCAATCAACGAGGTGCGTTCCTGCGCCCAGGGCATCCTGTCACAAACCGGCGTGCGGCACGGCAACATCCATATCGTGCCGGTGGACGTTGAACCGGAAAAACACGGCACGGCACATTCGCATGTGCATCCCCATAATTAGGAAATATCAAACAAGCCGGTTACCCTCAATCCGCATGATGACGGATGTCGTCTGCTCAAGAAAATCCCGGTCATGGGAAACGACAATCCGGGCAGTATCCTGCTGCTTCAGGAGGTGAATGATTTTTTCTCTTGACGGGGCATCCAGAAAGGCCGTTGGCTCATCAAGAAGCAGGGCTTCAGGCTGCATGGAAAGAACAGACGCGATTGCCACCCGCTTTTTTTCCCCGCTGGACAAATGGTGTATCGGCTTTTCCGCCAGTGCAGCCAGGCCGGTATCTGCGAGCGTTTTCATGGCCTTGTCTCTTGCCTCGTTGCGGGGCAGCCCCAGGTTAAGCGGCCCGAAAGCCACATCTTCCAGTACCGTTGGCGAAAAAAGCTGGTCGTCGCTGTTTTGCAGCACAAAACCGACTCCGCATCGCAGGCGGTAAAGCGTGCGATCTTCCCTTATGGAATGGCCATGAAACAGGATATGGCCGCTTTGCGGCGTTTCCAGCCCCATCATGAGGCGAAGCAGGGTTGTCTTCCCGCAACCGTTCGGGCCATAAAGCCCGATTTGTTCCCCTTGTCGCAGGGTAAAGCCAAGCCCGCTGAAAAGCAGGGGCCTTTTGGCATAGCCGAAAGAAACCGCTTCCAGTGTCAGGATCCGCTTGTCAGGCATGAGAAAATCTCAGGTAGATGTCGAAAAACAACAGGCTGGAAAGAAAAGCGAAAAAAACTGCCGTGAAAACCACATCTCCGCGTGTCGTTTTCGGATCAGACACCATATGAAACGTGCCGTTAAATCCACGCAAAAGCATGGCTTCATGGATTCTTTTTGCGCGGTCAAGGCTGTTAATCACCGTCAAGCCCAGCATATTGCCGAAAGTCCGGTAAGTATGCAGCGAAGTACGCGGAACAAAACTACGCAGGCTGGCGGCGGTTTGCAGCCTTTGCCACTCATCCCTGATAACGTGAATATAGCGGCAGGTAAAAAGAAAGAGAAAAACCAGCTTGACTGGTATCCGCAACTGCTTCAGTGCGTCTCCGATGAGGGAAATATCCAGGTCGGCTACCAGCACCAGAAAACACAGCAAAATAGCGTTACACCGCACTGTAACGGAAAACGCCAGGGCAATGCCTTCCCCGCTGATATTCAGCGGCCCCAGGGTTATCCAGCTTTCTCCGGGCACGGAAAACGGAACCGTAACCCATAAAAAGAGGATGAAAAAATTGGCGGCGGCAAGACGTTTCAGGAGGGGAAGCAGGGGAAGTCTTCCTACGGCTGCCAGCACTATTGCCAGTACCAGACCGGTCAAATTCAACATGGTGCTTTGAATCAGGGAAAAACAGGTAACCGCGCCAGCCGCCGCAAGCAAAAGGGTGCCTGGTGCCAGTTTGCCAAAGAGAGGAGAAGGCGGGCGGCAGTATTTCAAGCGGCTCTCCCGTCAACGCCGGTTTTTCATGTAGGCCGCCAACCCTAAAAGCCCGATAATCCAGCCGATGCCGCCAAGAATATCCCGCAAATCAGGGCCACGGTCTTCCTGCCGGGCGAGAGCCTGTGTGACGGGCGCCATCCTTTCATCCACCACCTTGCCAATGAGACTTTCCAGTTCTGTCGTACTCAGGGAAGAAACAAGAGGAACCGGGGTCGTCTGGTTTGCGGCAGGAGGCAATGCGGCTTCTTTCTCTGGCGCTGCTTCCTGGCTTGCCGGCAGGGCTGCCTGCACGGATGGAGTGAGCCTCTTTAATTCATTCCCGGACATTTTCCGTTGCGCGTGATGCCCGTCAACGGTCGTGACAGCAATATTCAGCCCGTGCCCTGTATTGAGAAAAACGGGATCAGGCTGGAAGCGGAAAATGCCCCGTTTGTCCGTTCTGCCATCCAACAGGACAACACCCGTTTCAAGATCAGAAACGAGCACCTTGCCGCCACCTGCCTTCCGGGTCTTGGTGAAAGAACATTCCACCTGGATGGCGTCACCATCCATAAAAGCGGAAACACTGACCTTGTGCGCCAGGCTGTGCCGGGAAAAACACAGGAGCAGGACAACGGCAAGGCAGAAAGCAACATATTTTTTCATATCAAAAACCTCTTTTTTATTTTCCAGAAAAAGACAACAGTTCCGGGCGATTTTTGGCGACAAATGCCACTGTCAGGGCAGTAATCAGGCCTTCCAGGAAGATAACAGGAATATGCGCCAGCAAAAGCAGCTTTGCCGAAGCCAGGAAACCTTCATCGGACAGGCCAAGCGCCAAAGCCGTGCACAGGGCCGCCCCTGCCACAGAAAACGCGCCGCAGCAAAAAGCGCTAAAAAGACGAAGCCCGTTTGCCTTGTCCAGCGTAAAACGGAAAGCGTAGTGGCAAAGCAGGGCGGGAAAGGCCATATCAAAGGTATTAATGCCCAAAACGGCAATGCCGCCGTATTGAAAAAACACTGCCTGCAAAAGCAGTGCCACAAGCAGCGCCGGAAAGATGGCCCACCCCAGGTAAAGCCCAAGCAGGCCATTCAAAACCAGGTGGATATTTCCGGGGCCAAGCGGCACCCTGATAAGGGATGCGACAAAGAAAACCGATGCCAGGACAGCCGTTGTTGCCAGATGGGCATAATCCGCCCTGCGCAGGCTGACATAGGTCGCAGCGGTGGTCAGGACATATCCTGCTCCCAGTATGGCCGGTGAAAGAACGCCTTCGGAAATATGCATGTAACGCGCCTGTGTGCTGTCGAAAAAGAATCTCGTATTACATTTTAAATAAATGTCATACCAGACGCCAGTCCATCAGAAAATCCGGCTTCTTGTTATTTGCCGGAACAGGCATTCAGGCGGAATCGGGAAAATAAAAAACCCGCTTAAGCGTAGACTTAATGCGGGTTTGGGAGTTCTTGGCCGGGGCACTCTCGAAAATTGCCGTGAGAGGCTCATAAACAAAAGAACTGACAATCACAAAAAAAGAAGATACCCTCAAAAATACCCTCAAGGTGGACAATGGCAGTGCGGCTTATCGCTGTTTTCGTCCCCACGCTTCAATCTGGTTGTCATCTTCTGCTCGTTTTTTCTCATGTTCAAGTTCTTCTTCGAGGAAGGGGATGCCTCCCATTTCTAAAATCTCATCTGCGATTATCCATTTTTCGGTCTCGGAAATATCCGCTGGGAGTGTCGCACTGTCTTTAACAAGTTTGAAAAATTGAGTAACGAGATTTCCGAATTGCGAGGATGAAAGACGAAGTTTGTTTTGTGAAATATAACGATAGGCATGCGCCGCAGCTAAAGTAACTGAGCGGTAATCGGTTGCAATGTCATTCTCTTTTAGCCCAAATAGCCAACTAGCCTCATCTGGCCAGCGGCTAACAATCGCTTCCAACATTTCAAGAGTTGGCTTCTGGCGACCATGCAAAGCAGCGCGCCAAGATGTTGATTTTATTCCTGTTTCGGATTCCAGCTTTGCGAAAAAACCGTGACCATCTTGGTGTTTTTTTAGTAATTGGACAATTCGAGACGAAATATCGCTTGACATATTGTTCACAAATAACACAAAATTGTTAAAAACATCGACAATCGAAGAAAATCAATGCGAATTTTTATAAATTATATCAGATTTAGGAGGGACACAAAAATGCAAGCACAACG
This sequence comes from Oxalobacter sp., assembly GCA_031556215.1. Classification (GTDB taxonomy): domain Bacteria; phylum Pseudomonadota; class Gammaproteobacteria; order Burkholderiales; family Burkholderiaceae_D; genus Oxalobacter. The sequence continues at coordinate 2,149 of JAVBTJ010000113.1, read as the reverse complement.
GAAAAAGCGCGGAAAAGCTCAAGAAAAACCAGCAATTTTTTTGCCAGAAACAGGAGAAGCGGTTTTTACGGCAAAGGAAGCACAGGCCATTCTCCGCTGCGGAAACAACAAGCTTTTAGAATTGGAAAAGTGTGGGAAGCTGAAAGTCGAGCGTTTCGACCGCACCCGAAGATACAAGGCTTCTGAATTGCGCCGGTTTTTGTCTAGCTGATTGGGCTGGAAAAGGCCATCAAATGAGCGTAGAAGCTATCTCTTGGGCTTTTAGGCAAGCAGTAACGAGTTCGAGTGCGAAATTCGTTCTGGTTGCGATGGCAAATTTGGCAAACAACGAAATGGAATGTTATCCATCCACTGTCTATCTGTGCAATGTGACCGGACAAGACAGAAAAACCGTCCTGAAAAATATAGGCATCTTGAGAGAGAACGGCTATATCGTGGATACGGGGAGGAGAATCGGGCGGACGAAACAAATTGTCGTCTGGCGATTTCAGGAATTCCTTTCTCAAGACAAGAAAAAAGAGTCCCAAAAACGGAACAGTTCCAAAAACGGTACTGTTCCGTTTTTCCAAGTAAAGAGTCCCAATTTTCCATACAAAGAGTCCCAAAAACGGGACACGGACACAAAAGGGAAACTAAATATAAACACTATTACACGCAATTCAGAAATGCAAAAGATTGGTGTGATTTTGAAGGGGGTTTTACCCCCTCAAAATTTACAACCCCAAAACGCGCTTCGCGTGGTAGCCAACGAAAACAAGGAGGATGAATGATTGAAGAAAAAGAAATCGAAGAAAATTCTGGGATTTGGACAGTCTATTTTCCAGACGGTAAAAAAATTAACTTTCATCAGTTAAATCGCGAAGATTCTAGTCACACAGTGGTTATTGTAAATGTAAAAAAAATGATGAGTTTTTTTAATAATCTACCTGTAGAACAGGGAGGATTGCCTTATCACATGTTTAATGAAAATTTTTATCAAAAATTTTTAGAAGAACTTTCAGAAAAGAAATCAATCACTATGCCGAAAGTATCTTTTTACACACTGCGAAAAAAAACATATCAAACAATAATGTTCGGTTTTTTTAAAAAGCTGCAAATAGAACATATCGAAGTTATTAATTTTACTAACGGTCGTAATCGTTCTCGATTGCTTGAATATTATGGAATACGTCATATGCCCGTTGAGGTTCATGTTTCAAATTCGCAACTGATACGAGAAAAATGTCAATAAATAATAATTTTTTACAGAAAAAGATAAATGAAAAAAGAAAGAACGCAATCTGATTTTTTGGATCGAGAAGAGCCTGAAAACGAAACTAAAGAAGCCCCCAGCCTGGGAGCAAAGCAAGAACGGGAACGAATGCAGCGTTTATCTGCACAGCAAGAAAGAGAACGGGTAAACAGTCAACTTCGACAAATTGAAGAAAGGCGCGTCCAACGCGAATGGGATGATATTTTTTACATGTTGCTTTATTGATATTTTTATAGGAAACCATCATGAACACGCCCCAACATTTCCCCCCAGCCCAAGTCTACTCAACCAATGAGCACGACTTCAGCAAACACTGCGATTCCCTGCGCGAGCTGATCCTGCTCAACCAGCACCTGCGCCCGAAAGACACCGTCTGGATTGCCGACCTGGTCTGCCCGGAACCCGCTGAAATCATCCAGGCGCCCGACATCATCGACCTGCTGCACGGCAAGGCAAAAGAGCTGGCCGTGCAGCGCGCCATGCCGGAAAGCGCCAGCGGCGACTGGCCGCTATTTGACATGGACAACGAATCGGAAACCGCGCTCCAGGCATTGCTCGACGCCTGGATCGAGGAATGGTGCCCGGTCTGGTTCAATTTGCCGGTGAACATCCGGCCATATACCCTTTCGCGCGCCGATTTTTCCGATGAATTTTGGAATGAAATTGTTTTGTGCGAGGTGTCGGCATGAGAAAAAGAAAATTGAAAGGTTTTTTTAAAGAAACGGTGGGAGATGCCGGAAGCATCGCCTGCGGTAGTGTTGCGTTTAGTTGCACAGTAGCTGCAGGCGGGAGCTTGTTGGTTGGAGCGGGTTACGGTCTTGTCGCGGGCTTAATTGCGGTTGCCGTTTTGATGATCAAATTCATGCTGAGTTTCGCCGGTATGTCCGATGATGCACA
>JAVBTJ010000051.1:0-6055 GCA_031556215.1 Oxalobacter sp. | reverse complement strand
ATGGCAGATGGTTTTGTCATGGGAGACCTGCGCTTTGCACTTGCGGCCTTTGGATCATTGCTCTGCTTTATTTTCGGGGCAACCTGCACGGAACTGCTGGTAAGCTGGGCGCGCGGTCGGCAGTTGCAAAGTGAATACGCGCTGCCGCTGATACTGGAAGCGATCCTGCTTTTGATCTTCGGCTTTGTCGGGCGTGAACTGCATGAGCATATCGGCCTTTTTGTTTCATTTACCGTCATGCTGCTCTGCTTCATGATGGGCCTGCAAAACGCGATTATCACCCGCATCTCCAATGCCATCATCAGGACAACCCACGTCACCGGGATTGTGACCGATATCGGCATGGAGCTCGGCAAGATGCTTTTCTGGAACCGGGGTGTCGGCAAGGAGGATAAAGCCTATGTCCGCGCCAACCGGGGCAAGCTGGTTTTGCTGGTCAACCTGCTTGTCATGTTTTTCCTGGGCGGGGTTGCCGGTGCATTCGGGTTCCAGTTGATGGGGTATCTGGCAATGGTTTTTTTGTCGGCAGTGCTGATTCTTCTGGCGATCATGCCGGTAATTGACGATTTCCGCTCGCGCTGGAAAGGAAGTAAATAGCCCTGTCAGAAGACAGGGATTCAATTATGTCAAAACAACATTCACAAACCGTTTTTGAATGGCCGCTTCGGGTTTATGTCGAAGATACGGACATGGGGGGCGTTGTTTTTTATGCCAATTACCTGAAGTTTTTCGAGCGTGCCAGAACGGAATGGCTGCGCAGCCTGGGGGTAACGCAGCAATTGCTCATGAACGATTATTCGATGATCTTTGTTGTTGGCCGGATGTCGATTGACTATATTGCGTCTGCCCGGCTGGACGATGAACTCAGGATAACCGCACAAATCGAACGGATGGGAAGGGCGTCCGTCCATTTCTCGCAGGAAACCTGGCGTGGGGAAACCCTGCTGGCGACCTCGCAGATACAGATTGTTTCAGTTTCACTTCCACAGATGCGGCCGGTTGCGATACCATCCGATATCCTGGCCAAAATGAAAAACAAGCAACCATCTTCAGAATTTTTAATATATTTCTAACGGGTTTTTAGTTGCTCTCATGAATGTCTCTCAAGATCTTTCCTTTATTTCCCTGATCGCCAATGCCTCCCTGCTGGTTCAGCTGGTAATGGCGCTTTTGCTGATTGTTTCCGTTATGAGCTGGATGTACATCTTCCGGAAAATGTTTGCCATCAGGGACGCGCATATCCAGACAGAAGCGTTTGAAAGTGCCTTCTGGTCCGGCGGTAATCTCAAAAGCCTTTACGACCGCGCCAGCAGCAACAACCGAACCGGCGCGCTGGAGCGGATTTTTCATGCAGGCATGAGCGAATACATGAAAGGCAAATCGACGTCATCGATGGGCACCACCGATATGGTTGCCCTGCTGGACGGGGCGCGCAGGGCGATGCGTGCGGCATACCAGCGGGAAATGGATAACCTGGAGTCGCACCTGTCCTTTCTGGCATCGGTTGGGTCGGTTTCTCCTTATGTGGGTCTTTTCGGTACGGTCTGGGGCATCATGAATGCCTTTCGCGGTCTGGCCAATGTCCAGCAGGCAACGCTGGCGGCTGTTGCGCCGGGGATTGCAGAAGCGCTTGTCGCTACGGCGATTGGTCTTTTTGCCGCCATTCCGGCGGTTCTTGCCTATAACCGTTATTCACACGAAGTGGATCGGCTTGCCATCCGCTTTGAAAGTTTCATTGAAGAATTCTCCAATATTCTTCAGCGACAGTCGAAATAGGAAACACCATGTCATATCAGATTTCAGGACCGGGCTCCCTGCGTGGCGGGCGTAAAAGCAAACTCAAATCCGAAATCAATGTTGTGCCATACATTGATGTCATGCTGGTTTTGCTGGTGATTTTCATGGTGGTGTCTCCCATGACCATTCCCGGCGCTATCAACCTGCCGTCGGCAGAAAAGACGGCATTGCCGCCAACCAGCTATATCCATATTTCACTGCGACCGGAAGCACAGGCAGAAATTGGTGTCAGGCAGGACGGCAAGGACGGGGGCAAGATTGAGTCGGCAGCAGACCATGATGCGCTGATGCAGAAATTGCGTACCCTCCATGCCAGCCACCCCGATTATCCTGTCCTGATATCCGGGGACAAGGACATTCGTTATGAGGAAGTCGTCAGGACGATATCTGACGCCAAAAAGATGGGCATCAACAGGGTAGGGCTGGCAACCCGTTAGGGATGCGGTGCGGGATTTATGAAGGGGGCAGGATTCCATTCCATCCCAAAAGAATCAAAGACCAAACAGTCCTTGATTCTGGCATTGTTCGTCCATCTCGCGCTCATCGCTTTTCTCTGGATTGGCGTCAGCTGGCAGACAAACGAGGGTGCGTCAGCCCAGGCAGAAGTGTGGGATATCAAGGTCAGCGAGGCGGCGCCGAGGGCTGCCGTACCCGAACCGGAACCCGTTGTCGAGGCAAAGGCGGAGGAGCCAAAGCCCCAGGTTAAAGAGCCGGAACCGGTAGAAGCCAAAGCGGAGGCCAAGCCCGATATTGCGCTGGCAGAAGAGAAAAAACGCAAGGAAGAAAAGCGCAAGGAAGAAGCCAAACGCAAAGAAGAAGAGGCAAAGAAAAAAGAAGACGCGAAGAAAAAAGAGGCTGAGGACGCGAAGAAAAAAGAACTCAAGCGCGCCGACCAGAAAAAAGCGGATGCCATCATGGCAGACGAAGCAAAGCGCCTGGCGGCGAAGAGCGGGACAGGCGGCAGCGGGACTTCGGCTTATTCCACAGGCAGTACCCGAGCTGACACTGGGTACACCCAGAAAGTCAGTGCTAAAATTAAGTCTAACGCGGTCTTTAATGTGCCGGACAACCTGAGCGGCAATCCGCCGGTTGAGTATGATGTGGAGCTATTGCCGGATGGCTCGATAAAGAGCATTAAAAAACGGAAATCCTCCGGCGTGCCCGGTTTTGATGAGGCCGTACTTCGGGCGATTGAAAAATCGGCGCCTTACCCGCCGAACAATACAGGCAAGGTGCCATCGAGATTTGAGATTTCCCACAAACCGAAAGGCTAGGTAATGCAGAGAAAAAGAAACCAGTTGTTGCGTCCATTTTTTATATGGGGGTTATTTTTGCTGCTGGCATCCGGGGCATCTGCCCAGGAAAGTATTCGCATCGAAATCGCCGGTGTCGGTTCACGCCAGATTCCAGTGACGATTGCCGGATTTTCCGGTGAAACCGCTGCAAAACAGAAGCTTTCCGCTATTATCAAGGCCGACCTTGCCCGCAGCGGCATGTTCCGGATCGTCGATACAACCGACACGCTTGCAGAGGATACCGCTGTCAACTATAACGACTGGCGCGCAAAGGGTGCGGAGGCACTGGCGGCAGGGAGTGTCAAAAGCGCGGCAAATGGCCGCTATGAAGTCCGCTACAGCCTTTATGACATTGCAAAAAAGCAGTCCATTTCATCGCTGTCTTTAGGTTCGTCGGAAAAAGCCCTGCGCCTTTCCGCGCATAAAATTGCCGATGACATCTATGAAAAGCTGACCGGCATCAAGGGGATTTTCTCGACACGCATTGCGTACATTACCAAGGCAGGGAAGGAGTACCGCCTTGAAGTCGCGGATGCCGATGGCGAAAACCGCCAGATTGCGCTTCGTTCAAACGAACCCATCATTTCACCTTCCTGGTCACCGGACGGCACCAAGCTGGCCTATGTTTCGTTTGAAGCTAAAAAACCGGTTGTCTACGTGCAGAACCTGGTCACCCGGCAGCGTACCGTTGTTGCCAACCACAAGGGCAGCAACTCTGCGCCTTCCTGGTCGCCGGATGGTTCCATGCTGGCGGTTGCGCTTTCACGCGATGGCCTGACACAGGTATACATTGTCAATGCCGATGGCAAAGGACTGCGCCGCCTGACCAAAACCAACAGCATTAATACGGAGCCGCAGTTTTCACCGGACGGCCAGTCGGTTTACTTTACCAGCGACAGAAGCGGTTCGCCCCAGATATACAAAACCGGAATCGGCGGGGACAATGCCCAGCGCGTGACCTTTTCCGGCAACTACAACATCAGTCCGCGGGTTTCGCCGGATGGAAAGCATCTGGCTTATATATCAAGGCGTGATGGGCGATTCCAGCTTTATTTGCTTGATTTGACGAACCGCCAGGAACAACGCCTTTCCGATACATCCAAAGATGAGTCTCCCAGCTTTTCACCGAGTGGCAAATACATTATGTATGCAACCGAAAAGGGGCACCGTGGCACGCTTTCCGTTGTCTCGGTGGATGGATTGATCAAACAGAATATTTCCCTGCAGGCCAGCGATATTCGCGAGCCTTCATGGGGACCGTTCATGAAATAATTTTTTTTAAGGGGAAAAAAATGGACAAACTGAAAAAATTACTGGTTATTGCCTCGGCTGCCATATTCCTGGCTGCCTGCGAATCGTCTGTCAAACTGGATGAGAACGCGCAGGGCGCAGATGCGGCAGATTCCCGAACCGTATCGACTGTGGACACCGGTTCGACCGATCCGCTCAATGATCCCAAAGGGGAACTGGCCAAGCGCAGCATTTATTTTGATTTTGACAGCTACGTTGTCAAGGACGAGTATCAGCCTGTGGTACAGGCTCATGCCCGTTACCTGGGCAAAAACAAAAATCGTCGGATTCTTATCCAGGGCAATACAGACGATCGGGGCGGTCGTGAATATAACCTGGCACTGGGACAGAAACGGGCCGAAGCCGTTCGTAAATCCATGTCACTCCTTGGTGTGAGCGATAACCAGATCGAAGCCGTTTCTTTCGGCAAGGAAAAACCACGGGCATTGGGCAGCGATGAGGCTTCCTGGGCAGAAAATCGCCGTGCTGACATTGTTTACCAGTAAGCCATGAATAATAGGACACCTTATTTTTTACTGTCGCTGATTATTGCCTGCATGCTGCCCTGGCAGGCCAGGGCAGCCTTGTTTGAAGATGCCGATGCCCGTCGCTCCATTCTGGATTTGCGCACGAAAGTCAACGAAAAAGCCGACAAATCCGCTTTGCTTGAACTGTCTGCGCAAAATGATGCCTTGAAACAGGAAGTCGCCAAATTGCGGGGGCAAGTTGAAGTCTTGACGAATGAACTTCAGACCCTGCAACAAAAACAGAAGGATTTTTACGTTGACCTGGATAGCCGCTTGGCCAAATTCGAGCCGCAGCAGGTGACGGTGGATGGGAAAAGCGCTGTTGTACAGCCTGAAGAAAGACAGCTTTTTGATAAGGCCGAGGCCGCGTTTCAGGCCGGAAATTACAAGGAAGCCGTATCAGGCTATAACAATTTTCTGCGTCGTTATCCCAAATCAGGACTGACCGTACTGGCGCAGTATGGGCTGGGAAATGCCTATTACCTGCTGAAGGATTACAAGAATGCGTTATCCACCCATGCAGCGCTGGTCAAGCGTTATCCGGAAAGCGACAAGGTGCCGGAAGCCATGCTGAGCATGGCAAGCAGCCATCTTGGCCTGAAAGATATTTGGGCTGCAAAAAAGACCCTGAATACGATTGTTGAAAAATACCCGGATTCTGAAGCGGCGAAAGAAGCCAAAGAGCGGTTAAAGAAAATGCAATAGTACGGTATGCAAAAAAGGGAGGCGACCTCCCTTTTTTTATGGATACACGGATTACGTTGTCGGCTGAATCTCGCTTTCATAACCGGGTGAACCGGGAAATGGTTCCAGGGAGATTTTCGCTACGGCCTTTTTTGCCCTGTCCTTGCTGCGCCTCCGGGTATCCGGCAGTTTCCTCAGATGACGCAGGGCTTGAATATCCCGGATCTCAATGGTCTTCTGACTAACACGAATCCACCCGATTTCATCGAGTGCGGAAAGTGTCCGGCTGACTGTTTCCAGTGTCAGTCCAATGTGACGGCCGATTTCGTGCCGGGTCATGCGCAGGTTGAAAATACGGTGCGAATATCCCATCCGGAAAAAACGCTCCGAGAGGGATATCAGAAAACGGGCAACACGTCCTTCGGCGCTTAATGATCCGAGCATGGAGATCATGGCCTGTTC
>JAVBTJ010000064.1:0-15026 GCA_031556215.1 Oxalobacter sp. | reverse complement strand
TATTTTCTCCGCCCTTTCCACCATCGTGCCATCACACCTGATGGATCAAAACCACTTTGATTTCGGTTCGCTTTCCGTGGAAGACGACCTGGGAACCCCTGATTAAGGAGTTCGCCTTATTTTCGCCAGCATCGCGGTTGTAGAACGGTCATGCTCAAAAGGAATCGCCACCGCTTTTCCGCCCTGTGAAATCACCGCCATGCCTTCAGGAATGGCCGCAACATCATAATCGCCGCCTTTTGCGTAAATTTCCGGCACAATCTCCCGCACAATCCCAAGCGCCGTATCCTCTTCAAAAGAAACAACTAGGTCAACGGATTCAAGCGCAGCCAGCACCGCCATGCGGTCTTCGCAAATATTGATGGGCCTGTCAGCCCCCTTTTCCAGACGTTTGACAGATGCATCGGTATTGACCGCCACAATCAGCGAAGCCCCCTGTGCTTTTGCCTGTGCCAGATAGGTTACATGCCCCCGGTGCAAAATATCAAAAACGCCATTGGTGACGACAAGCGGGCGCGAAAGCGCAGCAACACGCGCAGGCAATTCCGCTCGCAGGCAGATTTTTTTGAGGAAAGGCAGCATATTCCCGGACTCCTGAAGCAATAAATAGAAAAGGAAACGCTGATTAAAGGGCTTCGGGAGATGAAGCGCAAGGCAAACGGCGCAAGCAAGCTCGCAACGCAGCGATTCGCTCACAAAACCCTTTAATCAGCGTTTCCAGGAACAAGATACCTTCTGAAGCGCTTTTTTGCCAGATTTTTTTGATTCCGGAAACAAAACAGGGGCTTTACTGTTGATGGACATGAGCGGATAATTCTTTGTGTGGCAATCTCTGTGCCTGGGCAAAACCCGGCTGGCGACGTTCAAGGAAACGATGATGATTCCCTACAAAAAACAAACAAGGTTTTTTCACTGGCTGCTTGCGCTTGCCTGCAGCATTGTTCTCGTCATGATGACGCCTTGCGCTCTGGCAAAAACAGCTTCTTCGCACCCGGAAGCCTCCCCGCCACCGTCTGTGGAACTTGAGTACGTCGTCCGGGTCAAGATAACGGCAATGAGCATCGGCGGCCAGTCGAGCATCAAATGGATCCGGGATGGTAACGCTTACTCCATCGTATCAAGCGCAAGGGGAAATGCCCTCGGGAAAGTCCTGGAATCCTCCAGCCAGGGACACCTGATCCCCCAGGGACTCAGCCCCGATATTTTCAGGGAAAAACGGATCCGCAAGGATGAAACCGTCACGGAATTCAACCACCAGAAACAGTCCCTGACATTTCCGGACGGCCAGACAACCGTACCACTGGAAAACGGCATCCAGGACAGGGCCAGCGCCGTTTGGCAACTGGTATCAATGGCGAGAGCCACACCGGAAAAATTTGTTCCCGGCAGCGAAATCACACTGAAGGTTGCAGGTCGCAAGGAAATTGACCTGTGGCACTTTGCTGTGCTGGAGGAAGAAACACTCCAGTCACAGATAGGCGAACTCAAGGTCATTTACATCAGGCGCGAGGATGAAAAAGGCAAAACTACCGAAATCTGGCTCGCCCCGGAAAAAGAATGGTATCCGGTTCGGGTGATTTTCGATGACAACAAGCATTTCCGCCTGGAACAGACCATCAGGAAAATCACGCAAAAATAAAGCCCCTCTGATTGTCGATGCACGTTTTATAATTTGCAAAGTCCGGACGTGGCGATAATGCCTGCCCGGCAGCCTCTTTTTTTTACAAAAAACGACCCTTTTTATGAAACCAGCCAACCGCGCCCTTGTTTTATTCAGTGGCGGCCAGGATTCCACAACCTGCCTGGCCTGGGCTCTCTCGCACTACCCCCACGTAGAAACCATCGGTTTTGACTACGGGCAGCGCCATCATGTCGAACTGGCCGTGCGCCCGGCCATTTTATCCCGCCTGCGCGCCTTTTCGTCCGAATGGGACAACCGGCTTGGCATGGATCATGTTATTGACCTCTCATTGATCGGGCACCTTTCGGAAACCGCCATGACCAGCGAGACGGAAATCCGCTTCATGGAAAATGGCCTGCCCAATACCTTTGTTCCCGGACGCAACCTGCTCTTTATGATGGTTGCCGCCACGCTGGCCTATCGCCGCAATCTGGATATCCTGGTTGGCGGCATGTGTGAAACCGACTCGTCAGGCTATCCCGATTGCCGCGACGATACCATGAAGGCGCTCCAGTTGACCCTGAATCTCGGCATGGCAAGCCGATTCCGGGTTGAGGCACCACTGATGTGGCAGGACAAGGCCCAGGCATGGCAACTGGCGCATGATCTCGGCGGCGCAAAGCTCGTTGACCTCATCCGCCGGAAAACCCATACCTGCTACCTGGGCGAACGCGACATTTTTCACGAATGGGGATACGGCTGCGGCCACTGCCCTGCCTGTGAATTACGCGCAAAAGGCTACCTTCGCTTCTCCGGCCAGACTCCCGCTGGCTGATACCCATAAAAAAACGCGCATCCCTTTCGGAATGCGCGTTTGCCTTTTGACAGGTTCCTTAAGACATCAGTCCTTCCACGTCCAATCACGGATCTCCGGCATATCCTCACCAGACTGGTGAACGTATGCCTTGTGCTCAAGCAGCTTGTCGCGCAGGTACTGCTTGGCATAGGCCGCACGGCCTGCCAGTTGCGGCAGCCGGTCGATCACGTCGCCAACCAGGTGGAAACGATCCAGGTCATTCATGACCACCATGTCAAACGGGGTTGTGGTGGTACCTTCTTCCTTGTAGCCGCGCACATGCATGTTGGCATGGTTGGTGCGGCGGTAAGTCAGGCGGTGAACCAGCCACGGATATCCGTGATAGGCGAAGATGACCGGCTTGTCCGGGGTAAAGAGCGAGTCAAAATCCTTGTCCGGCATGCCGTTCGGATGCTCGCTTGGCGGCTGCAGCACCATCAGATTAACCACGTTGACAACCCGGATTTTCAGTTCAGGGAACTGTTCGCGGAGAATCTTGACTGCCGCCAGGGTTTCCATCGTCGGGATATCCCCGCAGCAGGCCATCACGACATCCGGCTCAACCCCCTTGTCATTGCTGGCCCACTCCCAGATTCCGGCTCCGGCCGTGCAGTGCTTGATGGCATCTTCCATGTTCAGGTACTGCAATGCGGGCTGCTTGCCCGCCACAATCACATTGATGCGATGACGGCTGCGCAGGCAGTGGTCTGTCACCGACAACAGTGTATTGGCATCCGGCGGTAGGTAAACACGGGTAATATCGGCCTTCTTGTTCATCACAATATCAATGAAACCCGGATTCTGGTGGCTCAGACCATTATGATCCTGGCGCCAGACGTGGGATGTCAGCAGGTAATTGAGCGACGCCACCGGACGGCGCCACGGTATATGGCGCGTCACTTCCAGCCATTTCGCATGCTGGTTGAACATGGAATCAATGATATGGATGAAGGCTTCATAACAGGAGAAGAAACCATGACGCCCGGTCAGGATATACCCTTCCAGCCAGCCTTCGCACTGATGCTCGGAAAGCATTTCCATGACGCGGCCATGATGCGAAATCTGGTGGTCATCCGGCTTGATTTCCCCGACCAGGCAACGGTCTGTTACCTCAAATACCGGCCCCCAGCGGTTGGATTCGGTTTCATCCGGGCTGAACACGCGGAAATTGCGGGAGTCCTCGTTCAGCGTCATGACATCGCGGATCATCCGTCCCTGGATGCGGGTTGCCTCGGCAACCGTTGCGCCCGGATGCAAAACATCCACGGCATAATCCCGGAAATCCGGCATCCGCAGATCGCGCAGCAGGACACCGCCGTTTGCGTGCGGATTGGCGCCCATGCGGCGGATGCCTTTTGGCGCCAGCGCCTCCAGTTCCGGCAGGAAACGGCCGCTTTCGTCAAAGAGTTCTTCCGGCTTGTAACTTCTCATCCAGTCTTCGAGGATTTTCAGGTGAGCCATGTTGGTCTTGGTTTCGGAAACCGGCACCTGATGCGAGCGGAAAGACCCTTCAATCTTCAGGCCATCAACCACTTTCGGCCCTGTCCAGCCCTTCGGCGTGCGCATGATGATCATCGGCCATACAGGACGCTCCTTGAGGCCGTTGGTACGGGCATCCGCCTGGATCGCCTTGATCTCGGCAATCGCCTGATCCATGACAGCCGCCATCTGCTGATGCAGTGCCATCGTGTCGCCATTCACTGAATCATAATCCACATGATAGGGCTTATATCCATATCCCTTGAAAAGCATATCCAGCTCTTCATGCGGGATACGGGCCAGCACGGTCGGGCCGGCAATTTTACCGTCATTCAGATGCAGGATCGGCAAAACAGCGCCATCGTATTCCGGATTCAAAAACTTGTTGGAATGCCAACTGGTCGCCAGTGGGCCAGTTTCTGCCTCGCCATCGCCCACAACGCAGGTCACGATCAGGTTCGGATTATCAAAAACCGCGCCATAAGCATGCGACAGGCAATAACCCAGCTCGCCCCCCTCATTGATCGACCCCGGCGTTTCGGAAGCCACATGGCTTGGCACGCCGCCCGGGAAAGAAAACTGCTTGAAGAGCTTCTTGATCCCCTGCTCGTCCTGAGAGATATTCGGATAAAACTCGCTGTAGCTGCCTTCGAGATAGGTATGGGAAACCAGGCTTGGCCCACCATGCCCCGGCCCGGTGACATAAATCATGTCCAGGTCATGCTCATTGATCATCCTGTTGAGATGAACATAAACAAAATTCAGGCCGGGAGACGTTCCCCAATGCCCCAGCAGACGGGGCTTGACGTGCTCCGGTGCCAGAGGCACACGCAAAAGCGGATTGTCATAGAGATAAATCTGGCCGACTGACAGGTAATTGGATGCGCGGAAATAGGCATCCATTTTTTGCAGCAAATCCGGAGACAACGGCTTGGCATTCTGATTGATTTCCGTACTCATACCCATAATTTCCTTTCGTTCCTGGCGTCCGGTTTGCTGCGAGCAGGATCAAACCGGAACCGTAATTTTCAGGCAATGGTGAACCATATCCATTCTATGACAGGCTGCAAGCACAACGAAATGAGCCTGACTTTGCAGATCAATACTACACACTGGAATACGATAACGCAACGAAAAAAAAGGCCTCAAAACAGGAAAAATCCGGATTCTTTATTTTTTCTTTGACGGGCGCTTCCAGTCAGACACGAACGTCTGCTTGCTCCGGGATACGGTAAGGGCGTTTGGCGGCGCATCCTTCGTCAGGGTCGTACCGGCTCCCACTGTCGCCCCGGCCCCGATCCGGACAGGCGCAACCAGTTCGCAGTTGGTTCCGATAAACGCGTCATCCTCGATAACGGTCTCATGCTTGTTGGCGCCGTCATAATTGCAGGTGATGGTTCCAGCGCCAATATTCACGCGGCTGCCCACCACGGAATCCCCCACATAGGCCAGGTGGTTAGCCTTGCTTTGGGCTGCCACGCGCGTATTTTTGATTTCCACAAAATTGCCGATATGAACCTCTTCCCCCAAGTCGGCACCCGGCCTTAAGCGGGCATAAGGCCCGATGATGGAATCGGCGCCGACAACAGCGCCGTCAATATGGCAAAAAGGACGGATTTCCACGCCATTGCCAATCGTTGATTCCCGGATATAGCAATGGGGGCCGATGCGAACATTGTCCGCCAGCACGACACGGCCCTCAAAAACACAATTGACGTCAATGGCGACATCATGGCCGCATTGCAGGGAACCCCGCACATCCAGCCGCGCCGGATCAGCCAGCATCACGCCATCATCCATCAATGCCTCCGCAACATTCCGCTGGTATGTGCGCTCCAGTTCGGCAAGCTGCCTCTTGTTATTGACCCCCAGCACCTCCCACACATGATCCGGCTGGGTGGAAACCACGGGAACCTCGTCTGACACCGCTGCAGCAACAATATCCGTCAGGTAATATTCCTTTTGCGCATTGTCATTGGAAAGCGCCGCCAGCCATATTTTCAGCTTGCCGGTCGGCACGACCATGATCCCGGTATTGATTTCACTGATGCCGAGTTCCTCTGCCGATGCATCCTTGTGCTCGACAATGCGCGTGATGGCGCCGTTTTGCCGCACGATACGCCCCAGGCCCGTCGCATCCGGCACATTGGCCGTCAGAATCGCCAGTTTGTCCTTGCCAGCCTCTTTTACCAGCCTGTTGAGCGTTGCGGACGTAATCAGCGGCCCATCGCCATAAAGAATCAGGGTCGGCTGCGATTCATCCAGTTGCGGCAGCGCCTGCATCACGGCATGGCCGGTACCCAGCTGGGGCTCCTGCAGGGCAAACGCCAGATCGGACGCCGGAAACGCCTTGAGTACGGCATCGCCTCCATGCCCGTATACCACATTGATTCCAGAAGGCGAAAGCAAGCGGGCCGTATCGATAACATGGCCTAAAAGCGGCTTGCCTGCGAGCGGATGAAGCACCTTTGGCAAACTGGAATGCATCCGCTTGCCCTGGCCTGCTGCGAGAATAACAATATTCATGTGGAAACCGTGAAAAAATAAAATTAAAAAAGGTCAAGAACCATTGTCCGTCTCGAATACCCCCAGTGAACGGTTCTTTTTGACATCGTCCCATTTGAATATCCGGCCATTCATGGCGATATACACCTCCGGCTCAAGCAACTGAACCGCACCAAACGCAAAACCCAGATTAAAAAACGCATCCGACCCGGCAACCTGATTCGGAATCATGGCTCCCGTTAATACAATCGTTTTTTCCAGTGACGCCATTGCCAGAACCCGTGCCGTTTCCTGCATGGTATCCGTTCCGTGGACAATCACGATCTTCCCCTCGGGCGAACGCTCGCACGCATGAAGCACCCGCTCGCGATCAATATCCGTCATATCAAGGGAATCCAGAAGCGGGAGTGCTTCAAAAACAAAGGGGGCAGAAACACGCCCCTGTTCAAGCATCTGCGGCACCTGGCTTTGGGCAAAACCCAGCACGCCATCAATCGGGTTGTACTGCTTGTCAAAAGTCCCGCCAGTCGCAATGATCCGCACAGCCATCCTGTCCCCCTGTCAACCAGCGTCAAACCAGAAAAAAATGCTGGTTTGAGAAATGTTCCTTCCGGAACAGCTTTTTCCATCCGGGCGGCCAGGGCAATGCCGGGCCACTGTAGACCGGCAGGTTCTGGCGAACCGGATAAACCGGGATGTCTTCCGCAAAGGAAGAACCGGCTTCGCCTGAGGCGCCGCTCAAGCTGTACATGTAACCGGGCAAGAGCGCATCGCACACGGCGGCAAACCATGCCGCGTGGTCTTCATCCGGCCCCAGCGCCTGCGCCAGTCCCTCGGGATCAAAGCGGGCCAGCGCATTGACGAGTTCTTCCGTTGTCGCCCCCGGCATATCGCCCCATCCCATCACCGGATTGAAAATATAGTCGCCGCCAGAACCGTACCAGCCTTCCCGCCACGGGCGCTGTATCCAGTTTCGCGCACCGGCAAACAAATGCCAGCGCCAGTGCAGCCCCGACGGCTGCGGCCATGAATGGAGATAAAGACGCTGGTACCCGGCCCGGTGCAGTTCTCGCACCATCGCCATCAGGCGGGCATGGGGCATGCGGTCGGGCGCTTCCCGGCGAAAAAGAATAGGCTCGCCATCCGCGTGCAGCACTTCGTCAGACGAGAGGTTCAGATCCAGGCATTTCTGTTCGCTGCCGAAACGCGCTGAGACCCATCCCGTCAGCAAATTGACCGCCGTCAGCACACCGTAGCCACGGTAGCGATGAAAAATGACGGTGCCGGGTGCAATCGGTTTCATGGCGTTCTGAACGAAAAAAGGTTATTTTATCTCTTGCTGGCTCTTTTGTGCCTTTTCGGCCGCATTAGCAGCATCAGCCACCTCAAATGCCGCAATCATGGCTTTCCGCGTGTCCGGCGTCTCCAGGCTGATGCGACCCAACGCCCCGCTACGATAGTCGTTCAGCAATATCTGCGATGCTTTTTCCATGTCAAGGTCGCCTCCGCGAATCTTGAATCCGCGCCTTTTTGCGACCCCCTCCACCAGCGCAACGCCATCCAGCCCTTTCGTCTCGATGCCGTAACGCGCCGTCAGCAGTGCCGGATAACGGATAAGCAATACTTCCGCCAGGAAAAAAGCCACTTCCTCCTCTATCAGCGCATTCACGCCGACAGCATGGCTTGCCGCCAGCATCAGGCCGTCAGCAGGATAGCGGATCTTGGGCCAGAGCATCCCCGGCGTATCCGTCAGGATCATCCCTTTATTCAGGTAAAGCCGCTGCTGGGACTTGGTAACAGCAGGCTCATCGCCCACTGCCGCAACCCGGCGCTTCAACAGCATATTCATCAGGGTGGATTTCCCGACATTGGGAATCCCCATAATCATCATGCGAAGCGGCTTGGACGCCTCCCCCCGATTCGGTACGATTTCCTGGCAAAACCCAGGTATTTTCGCAACATCCGCCGGATTTTTTGTGCTGATGGCAACCGCGCGCGTCCGGCTGTCCCGCTCAAGAAAAGCAATCCACTCCTTTGTGACCGCCGGATCAGCCAGGTCGCTCTTGTTCAGGATTTTCAGGGAAGGGCGCTGCCGGAAAAGGCGCAGTTCCTCAACCATCGGGTTACAGCTTGCCATCGGGATGCGGGCATCCAGCACCTCGATGACCAGATCGGTGGTTTTCATGGTTTCCGCCGCTTTCCGGCGGGCGGCATTCATGTGTCCGGGAAACCATTGTATCGACGACATATTTATTCCTGTTCCAGTCCTGCCAGCGCCCGGATATGGGCAACAGCGCTGCCTGCCAGCGCATCCAGGTTGTAGCCCCCTTCCAGGCAACTGACAATCCGCCCTTTGGCATGTTCTTTGGCAACATCCATAATCTGCCGGGTAATCCAGGCATAGTCCGACTCAACCAGACTCATCCCACCCAGCGGATCGTCCTTGTGCGCATCAAAACCGGCTGAAATAAAAACCATCTCCGGCTTAAAATCATGCAGGGCTAAAAGCCACTTCTCTGTCACAACCTGGCGAATCGCCTCACCATCCGTCCCGGCAGGCACCCCGACATTGACCATATGGCTCCGCTGGCGCTCATTTCCGGAAAACGGGTAAAGGTATTCCTGATAATAGCTCACCATCATCACGCGGGGTTCATGGGCAAAAATAGCTTCCGTCCCGTTGCCATGATGGACATCCGTATCTACAATCGCCACCCGCTCCAGCCCGCGTACCTTTATCGCATGAAGCGCGGCAATGGCGACATTGTTGAAAACACAGAACCCCATCGCCTCACTGGCAGTAGAGTGATGCCCGATCGGGCGCACCAGGCAAAAAGCATTATCCAGTTCCCCGGCAATCACCGCATCGGTCGCCGCCACCGCCGCACCCGCCGCGCGCAAGGCAGCCTTCCAACTGTACGCATTCAGAAGCGTGCCGCTTAAGGGATGATATTCCCCCTCTTCGGGAATATTCTCTTTGGCGTCAAGAACCATATCGGCGCTGTGCGCGCGAAGAATATCCTCCACCGTGGCCTCTGGTGCTTCCCGGAAATCGAGATAACGGTCTGTCCCACTTGAGGCCAGCCTGTCCAGGATAACCTGGATGCGGGCCGGTTTTTCCGGGTGATATTCCCCCATCTCATGCTTTATGCAAAGCGGGTGCGTATATAAGGCGGTTGTCATTGCCCTTCTCCTCTCAATCAAGTCCGGCCAGCGTCCGGATGTGCGCGACCGCGCTTTTAGCCAGCGCAGAGCGGCTGTACCCACCCTCCAGGAAACTGACAATGCGTCCCCTGGCATGTTGCCGGGCAATATCCATGATCTGCTGCGTCAGCCAGGCATAGTCGTCCTCAACCAGCCTCATCCCGCCTACCGTATCATCTTTATGCGCATCAAAACCGGCTGAAATAAACAGCATCTCCGGCGCAAAATCATGCAAGGCCGGAAGCCATTTTGCCATGACCAGTTCACGCACCGCTCCGCCATCTGTTCCAGCCGGAACCGGGATATTCACCATATTTGGCAGGTTTTTATCTGTCCGGGTATAAGGATAAAACGGGCTCTGGAAAAAACTGGTCATCATCACCCGTGGCTCGCGGGAAAAAGCCTCTTCCGTTCCATTGCCGTGGTGCACGTCAAAATCGGCAATCGCCACCCTTTTCAGGCCGCAGACATCTGTCGCATACCGTGCGGCAATCGCCACATTATTGAACACGCAAAACCCCATCGGCGTATGCAGCCGGGCATGATGGCCTATCGGCCGCACCAGGCAAAACGCATTGTCGATTTCACCATCGGCCACCGCCTTAGTCGCCGCCACCGCCGCCCCGGCAGCCCTTAAGGCTGCCGGCCATGAATACCGGTTTAACAGTGTATCAGCATCAACCGAAAAATACTGGCCGGGCATTTTCGGATGATAGTCCTTCACCAGGTTAATCGATGTCGGCGAATGGACCCTCCCGATATCCGTCTCATCGGCCAGAGGCGCTTCCCTGAAAAGCAGGTGCCGGTCTGTCCCTGTTGACGCCAGTAACGCTTCAATCACCTCTATGCGTGCAGGGCTCTCAGGATGGTAAGGGCCCATTTCATGTTTTTTGCAGTCAGGATGAGTATAAACAGCCGTTGCCATAACCGGTTTTTCCTGCGTGTATCTGGTCTTTTGTCAAAGCAGACAGTTTAGCGGAATTTGCGGGACAGGGCCGTGCTTCGTCAAGGGAAATGGGAACATCCCTTCTTTTTAAGCTATACTCGAACTCTTCGGATGGAAACACAACAAAAATGAAATTCCCCTCCCGTTTTGCTTTCTTGCGGCGCGCATCTGGTTGCGCCATTTTATTTCTGTATACCCTTTTTCCGGCAATACCGGCACTGGCTGATACCCCGCCTGCCCAAGCTGCCCCAACCATCACGCTGCCATGTGACGCATCCCTTGCCACGGACGCAAAAACGGCTGATGACGAAGCGCTGATAAAAAACCTTGACGCCTTTTCCGCAGAAATGGCCAACCGTTACGGTTTTGACCAGCAAAACCTCACCTGTATTTTCAGCCAGGTTCGTTATAACAACACGGTCATTCGCCTGGTTAAACCTTTCTCTCCCGGAAAACCCAAAAACTGGCGGGCCTACCGGGCACGTTTCATTGAGCCTGTTCGCGTCGCTGCGGGGGCAAAATTCTGGACGCGTTATAAAAAAGCGCTGGACAGGGCGGAAAAAACCTATGGTGTCCCACCTGAAATTGTCGTCGGCATCATTGGCATCGAAACGGTTTATGGCAAAAACAAGGGTAATTTCCGTATTCTCGATGCCCTGGCAACACTGGCCTTTGATTATCCGGAACACCCGAAACGGGAAGCCCGGCTGGCACTCTTCAAAAAAGAACTGGAAAACACCCTGCTGCTTTCTTCCGAACTCGGCATTGATCCCTTGTCCCTGAAAGGCTCCTATGCCGGTGCTATCGGCCTGCCGCAGTTTTTGCCGTCCAGCATCCTCAAATATGCGGTTGATTTTGATGGAAACGGCAAAATAGACCTGCGAAACTCGCCTGTTGACGCCATCGGCAGTGTGGCCAATTTCTTGGCGCAGCACGGCTGGAAAAAGGGAGAACCCACCGTTTTTCCGGCAACCCTGGATACGGATTGCTCGCAATCCCCTGACGCGACCCTGAATAAGGGGCTGGCAGCAACCCTTTCGCTTTCCGACCTGCGAGATATCTGTGTTACACCCCAAACCCCTTTGCCTGCCCATCTCCTTTTTGGCCTGGTCGATCTGCAAAACGGCTTTGAACCAACCGAATACTGGCTTGGCACAGACAATTTCTTCGCTATCACGCACTATAACCGCAGCTACTTTTATGCGATGTCTATCATTGATCTGGGACGGGCTGTCCGGCTCTTTCGCGAGAGGTCGGGCAAAAAATAATTTCTGCTAATATATCAACCATGTCGAATACAACTTATTGCCTGAAAGATATATTATTCTGACAATAAATGATTTAGAATATTTCATCCGGGTAATGTTTGTTGCAATAAAAACCATTTTTTATTCCACCTGATGCCGCGCAGGTATCAGGCCGAGAAACTGCCCTGGAAAATACTGGCAACAGACATGGCCGGTATTGCAGGAAAACCCTGTTATAACTATTTCTACAGACAGAAACAGGGTGTTTGATTTTTATTTACAGGATCAGAAGATATGACGACGACCAAAGGAAAAAAGAAAAAAGCAAAAAAAGAGGAAGAAAACCTCGAACTGCGCCAATACGATCCTAATCACCTGCTGGACACGCTTATTCAAAAACTGGGGATTAAAAACGATGCCGCGCTATCGCGCGCACTGGAAGTGGCACCGCCGGTCATCAGCAAAATTCGCCATAACCGCCTGCCGGTTGGCGCTTCATTGCTGATCCGCATGCACGAAGTCAGTGAAATGAGCATTCAGGAATTGCGCCAGTTAATGGGCGACCGGCGGGCGAAATTTCGTATCAGCGACAAACAGTTCAAACCCAAAACACCGGCAGCGGAAGAAAAGAAGTAATTTTTTCAGGAACCCAATAAAAAACCCATGCATGATCTGCATGGGTTTTTTATTGGGTGAAGCCGATCATTTTTTATCCAGCGTCTTTTTCCATTCCTCAATACTTTGCCTCAACAGCATGTCGGCCTGGCGGATATCATCCTGCGTAATAATCATCGGCGGCACAAAGCGAACAACATCCAGGCCGGCCAGCAGCAAAAGCAACCCGTTTTTCTCAGCCGCTGCGGTAATTTCCTTTGCCCGACCCAAAAAGGCGTCTGACATCACCAGCCCCAGCATCAGGCCCATTCCCCTCACCATGCTGAATATCTGCGGATAAGCGGCAACAATCCCTTCCAGCATGTTTTTCAGTTGCTTCCCGGCTAACTCAACCCCCGCAAGGAACGCCGGCTGGTTGATAATTTCCATTACCTTGCAGGCTACCGATGCCGCAAGCGGGTTGCCGCCATACGTCGTGCCATGCACGCCAGCCGTAAAAACCGAGGCAACCTCATTGGTTGTCAGCATCGCGCCAATGGGAAAACCGTTGCCCAGCGCTTTAGCCGCCGTCAGGATATCCGGCGCGACACCATAATCCATATAGGCAAACAGTTTGCCCGTCCTGCCCATGCCGGACTGGATTTCATCGTAGATCAGGAGCGCATGGTGCCTGTCGCACAAATCGCGAAGCGTTTTCAGGAATTCCGGTGCTGCTGGCAAAATGCCGCCTTCGCCCTGTATCGGCTCAACAATCACCGCGCAGACATCGTCGCCCATTGCCGCCTTCGCCGCGGCAATATCGTTATACGGAATATGGTCAATCAGCGCCGGAAGCGGGCCAAACCCTTCGGAATACTTCGGCTGCCCGCCGGCAGAAACCGTAAAAAGGGTACGTCCATGAAACGAATTCACGAAAGAGACTATGCGCGCTTTTTGCGGACCATGCCTGTCATGCGCCCATCTTCTGGCCAGTTTCAGCGCCGCTTCATTGGCTTCCCCACCGGAATTGCAGAAAAACGCCCGATCAGCAAAGGTCGCTTCCGTCAGCGCCTTTCCCAGCTTCAGCACAGGTTCATTGGTATAGTAATTGCTGACATGCCACAATTTTTCTGCCTGTTTCTGCAGGGTTTCCACGAGTGCCGGATGCGCGTGCCCCAGACCCGAAACCGCAATACCGGCAGTCAAATCCAGATATTGCTTTCCATCCTGATCCCACAGGTTCAGCCCGGCTCCCCGAACGGGAATGAAGGCGCTGGGAGCGTATGTCGGAACGATAACCTCGTCAAAAGTCTGGCGGGTTACGGCATGATTGTTTTTCCCTGCTGTTTTTTCCACTGAACTGATTCCTTTCTTTCATCCCGCATGAAAAAGGCACCATCCTGACAATCAGGACAATCCCTGTTCCCAAAAACAAAACAGCGGCAAAGCCACTCTTTTCTTATTAATCATACTCTTCTTGCGGCAACTTCAAAACGAAATTCTGCCCGGGCAGGGCAGGGACGCTTTCCAAGCCTGATAAAATGCCACAGATGCCTTGCATTTTATGCCTCAGACTGCATAATGCCAGAAGAAAACATACATAACCTCCAAACCAGATAAAAATATGCCCTCTTCTCCGATTATTGCCATTGCAACAGCTCCCGGACGCGGCGGTGTCGGGATCATCCGTATTTCCGGAAAAGATCTTTCGCCTGTCATACAGGAACTGTTTGGCGCAGCCTCCCCTTCTGTCCTGCCGCTCATGCCGCGCCACGCTTATTACCAGCCCTTTACCGACGGGGAAAACAACCTGATCGACAAGGGTATCGTCCTGTATTTCAAAGCGCCTCACTCCTATACGGGAGAAGACGTACTGGAACTCCAGGGACACGGCGGGCCGGTTGTCCTGCAAATGTTGCAGGAGCACTGCCTTGCCGCCGGAAAAAGCATTGGACTGAGGCTGGCGGAACCGGGAGAATTCACCCGCCGGGCATTTCTGAACGATAAACTGGATCTGGCACAGGCCGAGGCTGTGGCAGACCTGATTGACGCGACGACAGAAGCGGCAGCCCGCTCTGCCTCCCGCTCGCTTTCCGGTGTTTTTTCCCGGGAAATCCAGGAACTGGTTGACCATATTGTCCAGTTGCGTGCCCTGGTCGAATCCAGCCTGGACTTTCCGGAAGAAGATATTGAATTTATCAAAAAAGCCGATGCCGCTGGCAGGCTCGCTACAATCCGCGGCATTCTGGAAAACCTCTTTACCCAGGCCGCGCAGGGGGCGCTTTTGCGGGAAGGGCTTCATGTGGTGCTTGCCGGCCAGGTCAATGTCGGCAAATCCTCCCTCCTGAACAAACTGGCAGGCAACAACGTTGCCATCGTAACCCCGATTGCAGGCACCACCCGCGACAAGGTCGTTGAAACCATCCAGATCAGCGGCATACCGATCACGATCATTGACACGGCTGGCCTGCGTTCCAGCCATGACACGAGCGATGAAGTGGAAAAAATCGGCATTGAGCGTGCCTGGCATGAAATCAACCGGGCGGACATCATCCTGCAACTCCTGGATGCCAG
>JAVBTJ010000028.1:0-8419 GCA_031556215.1 Oxalobacter sp. | reverse complement strand
AAGCCTTTATCCAGATGGCCGCCCGCCAGGTGGATGCTGCTGGGCAGAAGATCACTGCCGAGAGCGTAGCCGCCTGCCTGCACACGATGCTTAAATTCCTTGATATGGGCACGAAGAACCCGCAACGGATGAAGTAGGAGGATCATCATGACGGCAACCCTTATCCCGCCAACACTTGGGGCTGGCGCACTCTCCTCACTCTGGGACGGCCTTTCACCGCACCTGATCGCCAGCTTTTACCCGGTGGAGCGCGTGGGCAGTTCTCGCAACTGGCAGAAGATGCCAAAAGCAAATACCGTGCTTTCACCGCTGACGGAGTGCGGGCTTGAGGTGGCCCTGGGGTGGCAAAGCCCGTTCGAGAATGCTGGGCAGAGCACCGCGCCAACATTGCAGGCGATGATGCAATCAGGGGGGTTGCAACCCTTTGCAGGAAGTGATGATGGCAACTTTTCCAAGCTTATTGGCAAGGTTGAAGGGCGCACGGGTATTACGAAGCTGAATTCGCAGCAGGTGTTCACCGGGATGCAACCACTGCGATTCGATGTCACCGCGCTGTTCCGAGCCTGGCGCGATACGGCAAGCGAAGTCATGGCACCGGTCAATCAACTGATGGCGTGGGCGATGCCGCAAGAGCTGGCAAAAGACGGCCCGCTGATCGCCATGCTTGAATCCGTGAAGAAAGCAGCCGAGGGAAAACCCCTTGATGAAGCGGCTGCTGAAGGTTTCCTGCCGTCCCTTGCCCCTACAAAGATTGCCATGCGATATAAGGGCTTCACTTACTCGCCACTGGTGATCGAATCCATCACCTTGCCACTTGGCTCCCCCGTGGATGCGAGTGGTAAGTATGTGGAAATGACCGTGCAGATGAGGATCTGCTCACTTGCCGCCATTGACCGAAACGACTGGGATAGAGCGGGGCAGCCTGCCGCGCCTTATCCTGGATTCACAGCCTGACCATTATTCACAACTGAAAAGGAACATAATCATGACCAACCGCAATCCACTCAAAAATTCTGTGCAGGCTGGCGAATTGGACGTTATGACCCGTATCCTCTACACCCTTGAGGCCATTGGCCGTGCGCGCCAGCAAGGCGGCCTGCACGTTTCCGAAACGCTGCTTCTTGGGCAACGGGTCGAGGTCGAAACCCTGCTGGATAATCTGGCTCATTTCGCCAACCTGATCGATGCCAATAAGGAGAAACGCCATGAGTAAGTTGCCCCGCACTAGGAAGTCCGCCGCTGGTAAAGCCAAATCTGCCCGCAAGGCCAAGGTGACACCGTCTCGCGGTCGCCCAACCATCTACAAGGCCGCCTACGCTGAGCAGGCTCGACGGCTGGCTCTGCTGGGACAGACAGATGCAGAAATGGCTGCGTTTTTCGGGGTGGCAGAGCGCACAATCAACTACTGGAAAAAGGCACATCTCGATTTTTTGCAGTCCATAAAAGAGGGTAAGGACGAAGCGGATGCGAAGGTAGCCGCCGCCTTGTACCAACGCGCTCTTGGCTATTCTCACCCGGATTCACATGTCAGTAATTATCAGGGCGAGATTACCGTCACGCCCATCACGAAGCATTACCCGCCGGACACCGGGGCGGCCTTCATTTGGCTAAAGAACCGCCAGCCGGACAAGTGGCGTGACCGTGTTGAAGCGGATGTGAATATCAGCATACCTTCTAACGAAGAACTGTATCGCCTTTATGATGACAGGCTGCGGCAGGCGCGGGAACGGCAGGCGGCGGTGCTGGCCGAGCGAGGTCTTTTGCCAAGTGCGGACGTGGATGATTGATGCGATAGCCGGGAAATTCCGCTCTATTTGTCTGACAAAATACAGGCTAAGTGATATACCCCCAAAATGCCAAGCCATGACATTGTGGGGGTATATTTGGGGGTATATTTAAATTTCAAAAATCAAAAGCTATTTGTTTTTGCGGTTTTGCGGCGATTGTTATAATTCTGGAATAGCCTCATTTTGCCAGGCCGGTTTGCTTTTCCCCTTTCAGCATGCGCTGGTATTCTTCTTTTTTCATCGCCATATACCCGGCTTTGCTGATTTCATGCAGTTGCGGGTAGTGTTCGGTTGCGTCAAACCATGAGGAAAGACGTTTTTCGAGTTGCTTTTCCGGTGGCGATGAAAGCGAATCCAGGTATGACGTGACCGCCAGGTAATAACGAAGGGTGTTGCGCTCAATCACGCCACGGAGGCCGGAGATATATTCCGGGCTGCCGTCTTTTCTTTTCCCGATGATAGTCAGGCCTTTCTTGTCGCTGCCGATGGTGGCGAGGTAGGTTTTCATGGCCAGCGCGGCAACGGTGCCGTACCGGTAACCATAATCCACGCGAATGAAGCTTTGTTTTTCGTTGAGTGGAATCCCTTCCATGACGATACGGTAGTCAGATGTGCCATATGGCCCTTCGTCCGCCGTCATGGCGATTTTCATATAGCCTGAATGGCTGGCTACCGATTCGAAGCGGTATTGTATCCTTGTCGCGGCATCAAGCGATTGCGGGTTTTTCCTGCCGACATAAATCCCGATGGTGTTGTCATCTCCTGGCTTGCAGTATTTGGTGTTCAGGTGAAGAAAAAGAATTTCGCACCAGTTTTCCGGGCTTTGCAAGTTTTTCCTTATCACATGAAAGGGATGGTCAAGCATGCCGTAGATTTCGCCGTCTATCTGGCCTTTATCGAGGGTGGATTCGAGCCAGACCGGGCTTCGGTAGGGATTGTTTTTCAGTCCGGGTTCAAGCCGGGTATATGCGGCCAGCATGGATTTTGCCGGGCTGGTTTCCTGTGCGCGGGTGCCGGACAACATTCCCACAATGGCAAAGAGCACCAGGCCGGATATCAGCCTTGTCAGAAGAAGGGAAAAATTCAGGAAATACTTCATGTCATGTGCCGGAAAAACCGGTTCAGTGCAGCGGCGCAAAATCGCAGTATATAATGGAAAAGTTTCCTTATGTTAATATCCCCTACCACGGGGCTTTCACATGAAAAGTATGGAATAGGCATATGATCCTTGTCACAGGCGCTTGCGGTTATATCGGCTCACACACCTGCATTGAGTTGCTGGAGAGGGGGTATCCGGTTCTGGCCATAGACAATTACGCCAACAGTTCCCGCGAGGCATTGTTTCGCGTTGAGGAAATCATGGATAAGGGGGTGGCCTTTCACCAGTGCGACATACGGGATCGCGTCCTTTTAAACCGGATATTTTCTGATTACTCCATTGACGGCGTCATTCATTTTGCCGGGATCAAGGCGTCTGCCGAATACCAGTCCGAGCCGCTTCGCTATTTCAGCGTGAATGTCGGCGGCACGGTGACGCTGATGCAGGCCTTGTCTGATGCCGGTGTCCGGCACATGCTGTACAGTTCGTCTGCCAATATGTACGGGCAGGGGGAAAGCGGCCCAGTGTCGGAATCGGCCCGGCTGTCGGCAGCCAACCCCTATGGCCGTTCCAAGCTGATGGCGGAGGTGGTGCTGGCTGATCTGGTGCGGGCCGACCCGGGCTGGTCTATTGGCGTGCTCCGCTATTTCCATCCTGCCGGCGCCCATCCGAGTGGCCGTATCGGAGAAGATCCCAAGAGCATTCCCAACAATATCATGTTTTATGCCGCGCAGGTGGCGGCTGGCGAACTGGACAAGCTGACGGTGTTCGGTGACGACTACGACACAGAAGATGGCACCCAGGTCAGCGATTACCTGCATGTGATGGATCTGGCAAGGGGGCATGTGGATGGGCTGGCGTATCTTTTTGCGCAGGGAAAGGGGTTTACCGTCAATCTTGGCAGTGGAAAAGGCTACAGTGTGCTTGAGATTATCCGGACATTTGAACGGGTCACCGGCCGCCCGATTCCCTATGAATTCAAGTCGAAAAAATCAGCCGATACGCCGGTCAGTATTGCCAATCCTTCCCTGGCAACATCGCTTTTCGGCTGGAAGGCCGAGCATACGCTTGAAGAGATGTGCGCCGACTACTGGCGGTGGGTTACCATGAACCCGAACGGCTACAAGGAATAAGGCTTTCTTTGCAGGGGAGAGGCCCTGCACCCCATACACGGTTCATGCCGCTGTGAGCGGATTTTTCCCTGGGGGAAAATCATGGTCTTCACTGGGCAAACAGGAACGACAATTCATATTCACGAGTGTATAATTTCCTGTAGAGGTAAAAACCTTGAAAGAGTGGTTTTTGTTTGCCATAGAGCCTGTTTCCCATGATTGTTTCCGGTTTTGAGGCGATGCGCGGCGCAGGCAGGAAACGGGCAGAAACAGGAAAGGTCAGGTGACAGTGATGAAGCAGGATTACGGAGAAAGTACTTACCTGTTTGCAGGGAATGCCCCCTATGTCGAGGAGCTTTATGAAGCGTATCTCGACAATCCCGGCTCGGTTCCCGAAAACTGGCGCAACTATTTCACGTCGATGCAAAATGTACCGGCAGTTGACGGCAGCGAACGTGCCGACATCCGGCATGGCCCGATCATCACGGCTTTTTCGGAGCGGGCCCGGCAGCCGTACAGGGCATTGCAGCCATCAACCAGCGCAGAACTGGAAAGAAAGCGGATTGCAGCGCAGCAGATGACGGCTGCCTATCGTTTCCAGGGGTCTCTCTGGGCCAATCTTGATCCGTTGCAAAGGCGCGAGCGTCCCCATATTGCGGAACTGGAGCCGGCCTTTTACGGATTTACCGATGCGGATATGGACTTGGCGTTCAATATCAGCAATACCTATTTCGGCCCGGAAACCGCGTCGCTTCGCAATCTTTTGCAGATGCTGAGGAATACCTATTGCCGCACGATCGGTGCCGAATTCATGTATATCAGCGACCATGCGCAAAAGCGCTGGATGCAGGAAAGGCTGGAGTCCATCCAGGCGACGCCGGATTTTTCCCCGAAGAAAAAACGCCGCATCATGGAAAGGCTGACTGCGGCAGAGGGGATGGAGCGTTACCTGCATACCCGCTATGTCGGCCAGCGCCGTTTTTCGCTGGAAGGCAGCGAGAGTTTCATTGTGGCGCTGGATGAAGCAATCCAGCGTGCCGGCGAGCGTGGCATCCAGGAAATTGTGCTGGGCATGGCGCATCGTGGTCGGCTGAACGGGGTGGTCAATATCATGGGCAAGATGCCGCATGATCTTTTTGCGGAATTCGAGGGGACACAAGAGGTGGATGTGCGCTCTGGCGATGTGAAATATCACCAGGGCTTTGTCCGCGATATTTCGACGCCGGGAGGCCCTGTCCATCTTTCCCTGGCTTTCAATCCCTCGCATCTTGAGGTGGTCAACCCGGTTGTGGAAGGTTCTGCCAAGGCGCGCATGAAGCACCGCATGGATGAGGATGGTTCGCAGGTTTTGCCGATCCTGGTTCATGGCGATGCTTCCTTTGTCGGACAGGGGGTGGTGATGGAAACCTTGAATCTGGCGCAGACAAGGGGATACAGCACAGGCGGCACGCTTCATATCGTCATTAACAACCAAATCGGGTTTACGACATCAGACCCGCGTGATTCGCGTTCGACGCTGTACTGCACGGATGTGGTCAAGATGATTGAAGCGCCGGTTCTCCATGTGAACGGGGATGACCCGGAAGCGGTGGCGCTGGCTATGCAGATTGCGCTGGATTTCAGGATGGAATTCCGGAAAGACGTGGTCGTGGATGTGGTGTGTTACAGAAAGCTCGGGCATAACGAGCAGGACACGCCTTCCATGACGCAGCCGCTGATGTACAAGAAGGTGGAAAAGCATCCGGGCGTGCGCCATATTTATGTCGAAAGGCTGACTTCGCAGGGCGTCATCACGGAACAGGTTGCCGATGCGATGGCAACGGAATACCGTGACCGGATGGATGCTGGCGAGCCGGTCATTGATCCGGTGATTTCCAATGCGATCAGCAAATCCGGTTCGGAGTGGCAGCCTTACCTGAACCAGAAATGGAAAGACAGGGTGGATACGGCGCTGCCCGCGGAGGAATTGCAGCGGCTTTCCGAGCGCATTACGCTTGTTCCCAAAGATTTCAGGGTACATCCGCTGGTCGAAAAAGTGCTCAATGACCGTCTGGCGATGGGGTGTGGCAAGGAGATGGTGGACTGGGGGATGGGCGAACATCTCGCGTATGCTTCTCTTCTGGCTGCCGGTTTTCCTGTGCGGCTTTCCGGGCAGGATTCCGGGCGGGGCACCTTTGTTCACCGGCATGCGGTGCTTCACGACCAGAACCGGGAACGCTGGGATGCCGGTACCTATACGCCGCTTCAGCATGTATCAGACGGGCAGGCCGAGTTCACGGTGATTGATTCTGTTCTTTCCGAAGAAGCGGTTCTGGGGTTTGAGTATGGTTATTCCACCGCAGCGCCCAACACTCTGACGATCTGGGAGGCGCAGTTTGGCGATTTTGCCAATGGCGCACAGGTCGTGATCGACCAGTTCATCAGTTCGGGTGAAGCGAAGTGGGGGCGTTCTTCCGGTCTGGTCATGCTGTTGCCGCATGGTTATGAAGGGCAGGGACCTGAGCATTCTTCGGCACGCATTGAACGCTACCTGCAACTGTGCGCAGAGGACAATATCCAGGTCGTGCAGCCTTCCTGCGCTTCGCAGATATTCCATGTGTTGCGTCGGCAGATGCTCCGGATGTACAGAAAGCCGCTTGTCATCCTGACGCCAAAATCCCTGCTGCGAAACAAGGATGCGTCGTCCCATGTCGATGAACTGGCCAAGGGCGAGTTCCGTCCCCTCATCGGGGAAGAGGACAGCACGATCAGAAAAAATGCGGTCGAGCGGGTTCTGGTGTGTTCCGGCAAGGTTTACTATGACCTGGTCAACGAGCGGAAAAGACGCCAGAAAGCGGATACTGCCATTATCCGCATAGAGGAGCTTTATCCTTTCCCGCACGAGCTGTTTGCACAGGTTTTGAAGAGTTTTTCAGCCTGCACGGAAGTGATGTGGGTTCAGGACGAGCCGCAGAACCAGGGGGCCTGGCTGCAAATTCATCCCAATCTGCTGGCTGGTATGCAAATGGGGCAAAAACTGTCTGTTGCCAGTCGGCCAGCCAGCTCTTCCCCGGCGGTTGGTTATCTGGATATGCATCTGGAGCAGCAAAAAGAGCTGCTTGATGCGGCATTTTCACGGATGAAGGGATTGGTTATCATCCGGTAAGGTTTTGTTTGCAGTCGTTGTCTAATAAAGTGGAGAAGCTATATGGCTGTTCTTGAGGTAAAAGTACCGCAGTTGTCCGAGTCGGTTTCGGAAGCCGCTTTGCTTTCCTGGCGAAAAAACGTGGGCGATGCGGTTGTGCAGGATGAAAATCTGGTTGATATTGAAACGGATAAGGTAGTGCTTGAATTGCCGAGTCCCGGAGCGGGCGTGCTGACGGAAATCCTCAAGGAGGCAGGCGCAATGGTGAAGGCGGGAGAAGTCATCGCCCGGATCGATACCGACGCTGTCGCGGCGGAAAGTGCGCCTAAAAAAGGGAAAAAAGGCAAGGCGGCAAAGGAGGCGCCGATAGCCGCGCCTGCCGCGCCATCAGCGGTAACGACATCCGCGCCAGTTTCCCCGGCACCGGCGCCGTCATATGATGCGTCGTCCCATCCGGCAGGTATTGTCATGCCGGCCGCAGCCCGCCTGATGGCGGAAAATGACCTGGGTTATGACGATGTGACCGGCACGGGCAAGGATGGGCGTATCCTGAAAGAAGATGTCCTGCGTGCAATGGAAATCGGGCCGGATGTCGGCCGCCTTCCTTCGTCGCCGCCTTCTCTGCAGTCGATACCGTATTCCCCGCCTTCCAGCTTTGTGCCAGGCGCAGCCAACAACAATCGCCCGGAAAACCGGGTACCGATGAGCCGCCTGCGTGCCCGTATTGCTGAACGCCTTATCCAGTCGCAGTTGACCAATGCCACGCTGACGACCTTCAATGAGGTGAATATGCAGCCTGTGCTGGATATCCGCCGCAAGCTGGGAAGGGAGTTCGAGGAAGAGCATGGTGTCAGGCTTGGCCTGATGTCGTTTTTCATGAAAGCGGCGGTTGCCGCCCTGAAAAAATTCCCGGTGGTCAATGCCTCAATTGATGGAAACGATATTGTCTATCACGGTTATTTTGACATCGGCATTGCCATCAGTTCCCCGCGCGGCCTGGTGGTTCCCATCATGCGGGACGTGGATCTGATGTCGCTGGCTGACATCGAGAAAAAGATAGCGGAATTTTCCGTCAGGGCAAAGGAAGGCCAGTTGATGCTGGATGACCTGACTGGTGGTACTTTTTCGATCTCGAATGGTGGCGTTTTCGGTTCCATGATGTCAACGCCGATCATCAATCCGCCGCAGTCCGCTATTTTGGGTATCCACTCCACGAGAGAAAGACCGGTTGTCGAGGATGGGCAGATTGTCATCCGACCGATGAATTACCTGGCGCTGTCTTATGACCATCGCCTGA
>JAVBTJ010000091.1:0-14753 GCA_031556215.1 Oxalobacter sp. | reverse complement strand
TAGCCTTTGGCTTCGCCTCCGAATTTCTTCGCCAGTACGGTCGCTATCGCCGCTGTCAGGGTGGTCTTGCCGTGGTCTACGTGACCAATGGTTCCTACGTTCACGTGCGGCTTCGTCCGCTCAAATTTGCTCTTTGCCATTTCTGTTTTCCTTCAAAAAGAACGATTTATGTATTAAATTTACCTGTCCGTTTTTAAATAAACGGGTTGATTACTTTGCTTTCGAACTGACAATCGCGTCAGCAACATGCTTGGGCGCTTCAGCGTAATGCTTGAACTCCATCGTGTAGGTTGCGCGCCCCTGCGTTGCTGAACGCAACGCGGTTGCGTAACCGAACATTTCAGACAGCGGCACTTCGGCGCGGATAATCTTGCCACCACCACCTGGAATCTCGTCCATGCCCTGCACCATGCCACGGCGGGATGAAAGATCACCCATTACCGTACCGGCGTAGTCTTCAGGCGTTTCCACTTCAACAGCCATCATCGGCTCAAGCAGAACCGGGGTGGCTTTGCGCATACCATCCTTGAGCGCCATGGATGCTGCCATCCGGAAGGCGTTTTCGTTGGAGTCAACATCATGGTATGAACCGAAAAACAGGGTAACCTTGATGTCAACAACCGGATAACCGGCCATGACACCCACCGGCAACGTATCGACAATACCCTTCTCAACAGCAGGAATGTACTCGCGCGGCACAACACCACCCTTGATGGCGTCAACGAACTCAAAGCCCTTGCCCGCTTCCTGCGGTTCGATTTTCAGCACAACGTGGCCATACTGACCGCGACCGCCGGACTGCTTGACGAACTTGCCTTCGATCTCATCACAGACAGAACGGATGGTTTCGCGATAGGCAACCTGCGGTTTGCCAACGGTTGCTTCAACACCGAACTCACGGCGCATACGATCCACCAGAATATCCAGGTGCAATTCGCCCATGCCGGAAATAATGGTCTGACCGGACTCTTCATCAGTATGAACACGGAAAGACGGGTCTTCCTGCGCCAGACGGCCCAGTGCGATACCCATTTTTTCCTGGTCAATCTTGGTTTTCGGCTCAACTGCCTGGGAAATAACCGGATCCGGGAACTCCATGCGCTCAAGCGTAATCGGCGCGCTGGGGTCACACAGCGTCTCACCCGTGGTCGCCTCTCTCAAGCCAACCGCAGCAGCGATATCGCCTGCACACACTTCCTTGATTTCCTCGCGGTTATTTGCATGCATCTGCAAAATACGGCCCAGACGCTCGCGCTTGCCCTTGACCGGATTGAAAACCGTGTCACCGGATTTCACCATGCCGGAATAAACACGGAAGAAAATCAGCTGACCAACAAAGGGGTCTGTCATGATCTTGAATGCCAGCGCAGAGAATTTTTCGTTGTCGTCCGCCTTGCGGGTTGCGACCTTCTCGTCATCATCCACACCCTCAACCGGCGGAATGTCCACCGGGGACGGGAGGTATTCAATCACGGCATCCAGCATGGCCTGCACGCCCTTGTTCTTGAAAGCGGTGCCGCACATCATCGGCACGATTTCGCCATCAATCGTGCGCTGACGCAGCGCCTTCTTGATGTCCGCTTCCGACAGGTCACCATCCTCAAGGTACTTGTTCATGAGGTCTTCACTGCTTTCCGCAGCGGTTTCCAGCAGCTTTTCGCGCCACTCCTGCGCCATGTCCATCAGGTTGTCCGGCACATCGCGATATTCGAATTTGGTACCCTGGGAAGCTTCGTCCCAGTAAATTGCCTTCATTTTGACCAGATCAACGACGCCTTCAAAGCTGTCTTCCGCGCCAATTGGTACCTGCATCGGAATCGGATTGGCTTTCAGGCGGGCGCGCATCTGCTCGTAGACCTTGAAGAAGTTGGCGCCGGTGCGATCCATCTTGTTGACGAAAGCCAGGCGAGGCACCCGGTACTTGTTAGCCTGACGCCAGACCGTTTCTGATTGCGGCTGCACGCCACCCACAGCGCAATACACCATGCAGGCGCCGTCCAGAACACGCATGGAACGCTCCACTTCAATCGTGAAGTCAACGTGCCCCGGGGTATCAATAATGTTGATGTGGTGTTCAGGGAAATTACCGGCCATCCCTTTCCAGTAGCAGGTGGTGGCAGCAGAAGTAATCGTAATGCCGCGCTCCTGTTCCTGCTCCATCCAGTCCATGGTGGCCGCACCATCGTGCACTTCACCCAGCTTGTGATTAACACCGGTATAAAACAGAATACGTTCGGTTGTCGTGGTTTTGCCAGCGTCAATATGGGCGGAAATGCCGATATTGCGATAGCGTTCAATGGGTGTCTTGCGAGCCATATTCAATCCTAGTTTTTCAGATAAACAAAACCGAGCATCACGTTCTTTTCAGAATGTGCCCGGCTTGCAAATGATTGTTTTTCACGAACGACATCATTTCCCTGTCGTTCGATGTTTTCAATTAAAAGCGGAAATGGGAGAACGCTTTGTTTGCTTCCGCCATCCGGTGCACTTCATCACGCTTTCTCATTGCACCGCCACGGCCTTCAGCAGCTTCAAGCAATTCGCCAGCCAGACGCTGCGACATGGATTTTTCGCTGCGCTTGATAGCCGCTTCGCGAATCCAGCGCATGGACAGCGCCATGCGGCGAACAGGCCGGACTTCGACAGGAACCTGATAGTTGGCACCACCAACCCGGCGGGATTTTACCTCAACGAGTGGCTTGCAATTGTTGACTGCTGCCATGAAAATCTCCAGCGGCTCCTTGCCGGACTTCCCCTGGATAACATCAAAGGCACCATAAATGATATTTTCTGCAACCGATTTTTTGCCCGACAGCATCAGAATGTTGACAAATTTGGCGACATCAACGTTACCAAATTTTGGATCAGGCAGAATTTCGCGCTTCGGAACTTCGCGACGACGAGGCATTTTATTTCCTTTCTCTCTTCAGTTGAGTGCTGAAACACTCATGGCATACCCTCATGGCACACCACTTACTCGGCCATTCGGCCGACTCTATACAACCGGCCTTGCCGGATTAGGCTTTTGCAGGTTTCGCGCGCTTGGCACCGTACTTGGAACGGGCCTGCTTACGGTCTTTTACGCCCTGCGTATCCAGAGAACCGCGAACCATGTGGTAACGCACACCAGGAAGGTCTTTAACACGACCACCACGGAGGAGAACAACGCTGTGCTCCTGCAGGTTGTGGCCTTCACCGCCGATGTATGAGATCACCTCAAATCCATTGGTCAGGCGCACTTTGGCAACCTTACGCAATGCTGAGTTTGGTTTTTTCGGTGTTGTTGTATAAACACGCGTGCAGACGCCACGCTTTTGCGGGCAATTTTCCAGCGCAGGCGATTTGCTTTTCACCGTAACGGAAACACGCGGCTTACGAATCAATTGATTGATGGTTGGCATCGATCTTTTCCAGCTCTATATATAATTAACGTAACAATCCCGGCCACGCAAAAAAAAAAACGTGCCGGGGACTCCACGGAGAGATTATCTGACCGCAAGATGAGTGCCAGAGCGGCATTTTCATGATTATCCGCAAAAGGCATACATTGAGAACCAGAGATTCTAAACCGCATAATTGCCCAAGTCAATTCCTGTCCGGCACCTATTTTCAAAATAGGGTGCAAAAAAACAACAAAAAACCGGGGCAGATACAACAAACTTACTGAAAAAGGTATTCCGGGTTAACCGGAATACCTTTATGGCTGACGACGTAATCAGGCCTGATCCGGATTGATGGAGTCCATCTCCTCGGATGAAGAAACCCCTTCTGTCGGCATCGGGCTGAAAAGCGATTCGCGCTCTTCACGCTCCATCGCCTCTTTCTCCTCGCGCTCCCAGACCCCCTTGAGCCTGCGGGCGCGGTGAACCGCAAGACCGGTACCAGCCGGGATCAGGCGGCCTACGATCACGTTTTCCTTCAGGCCGCGCAGGCCGTCACGCTTGCCCATGATCGCGGCTTCGGTCAAGACGCGAGTCGTTTCCTGGAAGGAAGCGGCTGAAATGAACGAATCGGTCGAAAGCGATGCCTTGGTAATACCCAGGAGCACGTTTTCGTATGTTGCCGGAATCTTGTTTTCGGCAATCACGCGATCATTTTCATCCAGCAATTCGGAACGCTCAACCTGCTCGCCCGGAATATAGGAAGTGTCTCCGGCATCAATGACATTAACGCGGCGCAACATCTGGCGAACGATCACCTCAATGTGCTTGTCATTGATCTTCACGCCCTGCAAACGGTAAACATCCTGCACTTCGTCAACGATATAACGGGCCAGCGCCTCGATACCCAGAAGTCTCAGGATATCCTGCGGGTCTGCCGGGCCGTCAACAATCATTTCACCCTTGTTGACGACTTGGCCATCGTGAACCAGCACCTGCTTTTCCTTGCCGATCAGGAATTCATGGCGGCTGCCATCCATATCGGTGATGTCCAGGCGCTGCTTGCCTTTGGTTTCCTTACCGAAGGCCACCGTACCGGTGACATCGGCCAGCATACCGGCATCTTTTGGCGAACGCGCCTCGAAAAGCTCGGCAACTCGCGGCAGACCACCGGTAATATCACGGGTTTTCTGCGATTCGGTCGGGATACGGGCCAGCACCTCGCCAACCGATACCTTCTGTCCATCCTGCACCATGAGCAGCGCGCCGATCTGGAAGCTGATCGTCACAGAATGCTCGGTACCGGCAATCTTGACTTCCTCGCCATTGTCATTGAGCAGTTTGACCTGCGGACGGGCCGACTTGGTGGCAGAACCACGACGTTTCGGATCAATCACAACCAGCGTGGAAAGACCGGTTACCTCATCAAGCTGCCGTGCAACGGTTACGCCTTCCTCGACGTTTTCAAACTTGACCGTACCGGCATATTCCGTAATGATCGGACGGGTCAGCGGATCCCAGGTCGCCAGCACGGCGCCGGCCTTGATGACCATGCCATCATGTGCCTGCAAGGTTGCGCCGTATGGCACCTTGTGTCTTTCACGCTCACGGCCCAGATCATCAGAAATAATCACTTCGCCGGAACGGGAAATCACGATCTGGCCGCCTTTTTCATTGGTCACATAACGCATGGTCGACGTGAAATGAATAGTACCGTTTGAACGCGCCTCCACATTGGATGCCACTGCCGAGCGGGATGCCGCACCACCAATATGGAAAGTACGCATCGTCAGCTGGGTACCCGGCTCACCGATGGACTGCGCCGCAATCACGCCGACTGCCTCGCCCACATTGACCAGCGCGCCGCGGCCCAGGTCGCGACCATAGCACTTGGCACACATGCCGTAACGGGTTTCACAGGTCAGCGGGGTGCGAACCTTGACTTCATCCACGCCAAGACGGGCGATTTCCTCGACCATATCCTCATTCAGGAGGGTACCGGCTTCGTACAGGGTTTCCTGTGTTTCCGGATTAATGACATCGTTGGCCGCAACACGGCCCAAAATACGGTCACTCAACGCCTCGATCACTTCGCCGCCTTCAATCAGCGCTTTCATGATGGCGCCGTTCGTCGTGCCACAATCATCCTCGATCACGACCAGATCCTGCGTCACGTCAACCAGACGGCGGGTCAGGTAGCCCGAGTTTGCGGTTTTCAGCGCCGTATCGGCCAGGCCTTTACGCGCACCGTGCGTTGAAATGAAGTACTGGAGTACGTTCAGGCCCTCACGGAAATTTGCGGTAATCGGCGTTTCGATAATGGAACCGTCCGGCTTGGCCATCAGGCCGCGCATACCGGCGAGCTGCCTGATCTGCGCGGCAGAACCACGCGCACCGGAGTCCGCCATCATGTAAATGGAGTTGAAAGATTCCTGGGTTGACTTGGAGCCATCACGCTTGATGACTTCTTCAACCTTGAGCTGATCCATCATCGCCTTGCCGACATCGTCACCGGTTTTACCCCAGATATCGACAACCTTGTTGTAACGCTCGCCCGCCGTAACCAGACCGGAAGAATACTGCTGCTCGATCTGCTTGACTTCCTGCTCGGCAGCCGTAATCAGGTCTGTCTTGACCTGCGGCACCAACATGTCGTCAATCGAAATGGAAATACCGGCACGGGTTGCCAGCCGGAAACCGGACTGCATCAGGCGGTCGGCAAAAATAACCGTTTCCCGCAGGCCGCAGCGGCGGAAAGACACGTTGATCAGGCGGGAAATTTCCCGCTTTTTCAGCGTGGTATTCAACGTTGTGAACGGCAGGCCTTCCGGCAGAATTTCGGAAAGGA
Source organism: Oxalobacter sp. (assembly GCA_031556215.1). Classification (GTDB taxonomy): domain Bacteria; phylum Pseudomonadota; class Gammaproteobacteria; order Burkholderiales; family Burkholderiaceae_D; genus Oxalobacter. The sequence goes on along the minus strand of JAVBTJ010000091.1, from coordinate 8,525 downwards.
TGGCGCGGCCAACTGTCGTCTCGTAACGGACAGGACGCCGAACCATTTCACCCGTTTCGCGGTCTTTCTGCGTTTCGGGAATACGGACGGTAATACGGCTGGTCAGTTCCACTTCCTTGTTGTCATAGGCGCGAAGCACTTCCGACACATCGGAAAACATCAGGCCCTCACCCCTGCCGTTGATTTTTTAACGGGTCGCATAGTACAGCCCCAGAACAATATCCTGTGATGGCACGATGGAAGGCTCACCGTTGGACGGGAAAAGAATGTTGTTGGATGCCAGCATCAGGGCGCGCGCTTCCAGCTGCGCCTCGATGGACAGCGGAACGTGAACCGCCATCTGGTCGCCGTCAAAGTCGGCGTTGAATGCCGCGCAAACCAGCGGATGTAACTGGATGGCCTTGCCTTCAATCAGCACCGGCTCAAATGCCTGGATACCCAGCCTGTGCAGCGTTGGCGCACGATTGAGCATAACCGGATGTTCGCGGATGACTTCTTCCAGGATATCCCAGACAATCCCTTCCTGCATGTCAACCAGGCGCTTGGCGGCCTTGATTGTCGTGGCAAGCCCCATCAGTTCCAGCTTGTTGAAAATAAAAGGCTTGAAGAGTTCCAGCGCCATCAGCTTGGGCAGGCCGCACTGGTGCAGCTTCAACTGCGGGCCCACAACGATAACGGAACGGCCGGAATAGTCCACGCGTTTTCCGAGCAGGTTCTGACGGAAACGACCACCTTTACCCTTGATCATTTCAGCCAGCGACTTCAGCGGACGCTTATTGGCGCCTGTCATGGCCTTGCCGCGACGGCCGTTGTCCAGGAGGGAATCAACCGCTTCCTGCAACATCCGCTTTTCATTGCGCGTGATAATTTCCGGCGCGCGCAACTCAAGCAGGCGCTTGAGACGATTATTGCGGTTAATGACACGGCGATACAGGTCATTTAAGTCAGACGTGGCAAAACGGCCACCATCCAGCGGAACCAGCGGACGCAGTTCCGGCGGCAGCACCGGCAGCACTTCCATGATCATCCACTCCGGCTTGATACCAGAACGCTGGAAGGCTTCCAGCACTTTCAGCCTTTTCGCATATTTCTTGATCTTGGCTTCCGATTTGGAATCGCGCAGTTCTGCGCGCAATTGCTCCGCCTCACGGTTGATGTCGATGGAGCGCAGCAGTTCGCGAATCCCTTCGGCGCCCATCATGGCGCTGAAGTCGTCACCAAACTCCTCGTAACGCGCAGCATAATCGTCTTCGGACATGATCTGCCCTTTACGCAGCGGCGTCATGCCCGGATCGGTCACAACGTAGGCTTCAAAATAAAGGACGCGCTCAATATCGCGCAACGTCATGTCCAGCACCATACCCAGACGGGATGGCAGCGACTTCAGAAACCAGATATGCGCGGCTGGCGACGCCAGCTCGATATGGCCCATCCGCTCGCGGCGAACTTTGGCCAATGTCACCTCAACACCGCATTTTTCGCAGATAACGCCACGGTGCTTCAGTCTTTTGTATTTGCTGCAAAGACACTCATAGTCCTTGATCGGGCCAAAAATCTTGGCGCAGAACAGGCCATCGCGCTCAGGCTTGAATGTACGGTAATTGATCGTCTCCGGCTTTTTCACTTCACCGTAAGACCACGACCTGATTTTTTCGGGCGATGCCAGGCCAATCTTGATCGCATCGAATTGTTCATCCTGTTGAACTTGCTTGAATAGATCGAGCAGTGCTTTCATATTTCACTCCGGTTAGGGTGTGTACACAGCCAGGATGCCCTCTCCCAAAAGCATCCTGGCTGACTTACATCAGTTACGTTCCAGGTCGATATCAATACCGAGCGAACGAATTTCTTTTACCAATACATTGAACGATTCAGGCATACCGGCATCAATGACGTGATCGCCCTTGACCAGGTTTTCATAAACCTTCGTACGGCCACCAACGTCATCAGACTTGACTGTCAGCATTTCCTGCAGGACATAGGATGCCCCGTAAGCCTCAAGTGCCCAGACCTCCATCTCACCGAAACGCTGGCCGCCGAACTGCGCTTTGCCGCCCAGCGGCTGCTGGGTTACCAGCGAGTACGGGCCGGTTGAACGCGCGTGCATCTTGTCGTCAACCAGATGATGCAGTTTCAGCATATGCATATAGCCAACGGTAACCGGGCGCTCGAAAGGATCACCGGTGCGGCCATCGTGCATCGTGACCTGGTTCTTCGATGCGGTCATGCCCAGTTTTTCGGCAATCTCGTCCGGATAGGCCAGATGCAGCATGCGGCGGATCTCCGGCTCTTTCGCACCGTCAAAAACCGGGGTCGCAAACGGCACGCCCTTCTTGAGGTTTTTCGCCAGTTCCAGCACTTCCTGATCCGTCAGGCTGTCCAGATCTTCCTGCTTGCCGCCTTCCGCATAAATCTGCTTGATAAAGGCGCGGATCTCTTCAATCTTGCGCTTGGCTTCCAGCATTTCGCCCACGCGCTGGCCCAGGCCTTTTGCCGCCCAACCCAGGTGCGTCTCAAGAATCTGGCCCACGTTCATACGGGAAGGCACGCCCAGCGGATTCAAGACGAGGTCGGCCGGCGTACCATCTGCCATGTAAGGCATATCCTCAACCGGAACAATACGCGAAACCACGCCCTTGTTGCCATGACGGCCTGCCATCTTGTCGCCAGACTGCAAACGGCGCTTGACCGCCAGATAGACCTTGACCATCTTCGGCACGCCCGGCTGGAGCTCATCGCCCTGGGTCAGCTTCTTGCGCTTTTCCTCAAAAGCCATGTCAAACTGATGGCGCTTCTCGGCGATGGATTCCTTGATCGCTTCCAGCGACTGTGCGGTATCTTCGTCGGACGGACGGATATCAAACCAGTGATAGCGCTCCAGGTCAGCCAGATACTCCTTGGTGATTTCGCTGCCTTTTGCCAGCTTTTTCGGGCCACCATTGACCTTCTTGCCAACCAGAATCCGTGAGAGGCGCTGGAATGCATCGCCTTCCACGATACGCATCTGGTCATTCAGATCCATGCGGTAACGCTTCAATTCATCATCAATAATCTGCTGGGCACGCTTGTCGCGCACCAGCCCTTCGCGGGTAAATACCTGCACGTCAATCACGGTGCCGACCATGCCGGACGGAACACGCAACGAGGTATCTTTCACGTCGGATGCTTTTTCGCCAAAAATGGCGCGCAGCAGTTTTTCTTCCGGCGTCAACTGGGTTTCGCCACGCGGCGTTACCTTGCCCACCAGCGTATCGCCAGCCTGCACTTCCGCACCGATATAAACAATGCCGGACTCGTCCAGACGGGCCAGCTGGCTTTCCGCCAGATTGGAAATATCACGCGTGATTTCTTCCGGCCCCAGCTTGGTATCACGGGCAACCACAGACAGTTCCTCGATATGGATCGAGGTATAGCGGTCATCCTCAACCACCCGCTCGGAAATCAGGATGGAGTCCTCAAAGTTGAGGCCATTCCACGGCATGAATGCCACCAGCATATTCTGCCCCAGCGCCAGTTCACCCAGATCGGTAGACGCGCCGTCAGCAATGACGTCACCGCGCTCGATCCTGTCGCCCACCTCAACAATCGGACGCTGGTTGATATTGGTATTCTGGTTGGAACGGGTATATTTGATCAGGTTGTAAATATCCACGCCGACTTCACCGGCAGCGGCTTCCTCATCGTTGACACGGATCACAATACGGCCTGCGTCAACATAGTCAACCATACCGCCGCGAACAGCCTGAACCGTCGTGCCGGAGTCAACCGCCACTGTGCGCTCGACACCCGTGCCGACCAGCGCTTTTTCAGGACGCAGGCAAGGTACAGCCTGGCGCTGCATGTTGGCGCCCATCAGCGCGCGGTTGGCATCGTCATGCTCCAGGAATGGAATCAGCGATGCCGCAACCGAAACGATCTGGCCCGGTGCAACGTCCATATACTGGACACGCTCCGGCGAAACCAGGATGGTTTCACCAAATTCACGGGCGGAAACCAGTTCATCAGCCAGCAAACCTTTGGCATCAATGGTACTGTTTGCCTGGGCAATGATATAGCGGCCTTCCTCAATAGCGGAGAGGTAGTCAATTTCATCTGTCACACGACAGTCAACCACCTTGCGGTAAGGGGTCTCCAGAAAGCCATATTCATTCAGCCGCGCATACAACGCCAGCGAGTTGATCAGACCGATATTCGGTCCCTCAGGCGTCTCAATCGGGCAAACCCGGCCATAGTGCGTCGGATGAACGTCGCGAACCTCAAAACCGGCCCTTTCACGCGTCAGGCCGCCTGGCCCCAGTGCCGAGACACGGCGCTTGTGCGTGATTTCCGACAGCGGGTTGGTCTGATCCATAAACTGGGACAACTGCGACGAACCGAAAAATTCGCGAATGGCGGCCGAAATGGGCTTGGAGTTAATCAGGTCATGCGGCATGAGGTTGTCGGCTTCTGCCTGGCCCAGCCTTTCTTTTACCGCACGCTCAACCCTGACCAGACCAGCGCGGAACTGGTTTTCCGCCAGTTCACCAACACAGCGGACACGTCGATTGCCCAGGTGATCAATATCGTCCACCTCGCCACGGCCATTACGCAGTTCAACCAGGATCTTGATAACAGCCAGAACATCCTCGTCGGACAGCGTCATCTCGCCATCAAGCTGCTCCAGCCCGATGCGGCGGTTAAACTTCATGCGGCCGACCGTTGACAGGTCATAGCGCTCCGGATTGTAGAAAAGACCATTAAAGAGCGCCTCAACGGACTCTTCCGTTGGCGGCTCGCCCGGGCGCATCATGCGGTAAATAGCGATCCTTGCCGCCATCTGATCTACCGTTTCATCAACGCGCAATGTCTGCGAGATATAAGCGCCCTGATCCAGGTCATTGGTATACAGGGTTTCAATTTCCTTGACGCCTGCCTGACGCAGCTTGGCAAGAATTTCCTCTGTCAGTTCATCGTTGGCCTTCGCAACGATTTCGCCCGTATCCTGGTCAATGATGTTTTTTGCCAGGGCACGGCCAACCAGATAATCTTCCGGTACGGAAATACGGGTAATACCGGCTGCCTCGATTTCGCGGATATTACGCGCATTAATGCGCTTGTCCCTGGAAACCAGCACCTTGCCGCCCTTGTCCGTAATATCGAAACGGGCAATTTCACCCCGCATGCGGGTTGGCACAAAGTCCATCTCCGCACCTTCCGAACGCATCGTAAAGTGGTCAAATACAAAGAAATTTTCCAGAATCTGCTCTGCTGTCATGCCAATGGCCTTGAGCAGCACGGTCACCGGCATCTTGCGGCGGCGATCCACACGGAAAAACAGGATATCCTTCGGGTCAAACTCGAAATCAAGCCAGGAACCACGGTAAGGGATAATGCGCGCGGAAAAGAGCAGCTTGCCTGAAGAATGCGTCTTGCCGCGGTCGTGCTCGAAAAACACGCCTGGCGAACGGTGAAGCTGGGAAACAATAACGCGCTCGGTACCGTTGATAACAAAAGAACCCGTATCCGTCATCAGGGGCATTTCACCCATGTAGACTTCCTGCTCTTTCATCTCCTTGACGACCGGCTTGGTTGGCGATTCCTTATCGAGAATCACCAGCCTGACTTTGGCCCGCAGAGGGGACGCATACGTCAGGCCACGCTGCTGGCATTCCTTGACGTCAAACGGCGGATCGCCCAATGTATAGGAAATAAATTCCAGTCTGGCAAACCCGTTGTGCGACACAATGGGAAAAATAGACATGAACGCAGATTGCAGCCCGTCATTTTTGCGTTTTGGCGGGATAACGCCTGCCTGCAAAAAGTTATGATAGGACTCAAGCTGGGTTGCCAGCAAAAAGGGGACTTGATGGACGTTCTCGCGCTTCGCAAATGATTTCCGGATGCGCTTTTTCTCAGTAAATGAGTAATGCATGGACACTCCGTGAGTGGCTGAAGGATGGAAAATTCAGGTTTCAGATCAATACCGCTTCATTGAACCGGAAAACTCAAGCCTCAATCCTTTAAAACAGCCATTTCAGTAATGGGCTAAAAAACCGGGAAAAATCCCGGATTTAAAGTAAAGAAATGCACAAAGGAGCCAGAGCTGAACCACTTATTATAAGTGATTCAGCAATGACTCTGCTACCGCCAAATTGTAAGTAATTGCAATAATTACTTAATTTCGACTTTAGCGCCGGCTTCTTCCAGCTTCTTCTTGGCTTCGTCGGCTTCTGCCTTGGATACGCCTTCCTTAACTGGTTTTGGTGCAGCATCAACCATGTCTTTGGCTTCTTTCAGGCCCAGGCCGGTCAGTTCGCGAACGGCCTTGATGACACCAACCTTGTTGGCGCCGAAGTCAGCCAGAACGATGGTGAATTCGGTCTGCTCTTCAGCAGCCGCAGCAGCACCACCGCCAGCAGGGCCAGCGACTGCCATTGCCGCAGCGGAAACACCAAATTTTTCTTCAAAAGCCTTTACCAGGTCATTCAATTCCATAACGGACATGGCGCCTACGGCTTCCAGGATGTCCTCTTTGCTAATTGCCATTTTTAAAACTCCTAAAAAATACATTCATTCACATTGGTTCTGACGCACTTATGCGGGAAAACCGGCGTTTTCCCAAAAAACAACCGGTTTAAGCCGATTCTTTTTGTGCTGCCAGCGCAGCCAGGCCACGAGCAAAGCTCGCAACAGGCGCCTGCATAACACCCATAAGCTGAGACAGCAGAACTTCGCGGCTCGGAATACTGGCCAGTGCAACAACACCGGCTTTGTCGAGCTGCTTTCCTGCATAACTGCCGCTTTTAATGACGAGTTTGTCGTTGCCTTTTGCAAAGTCCTGCAGGACTCTTGCAGCAGCGACAGCATCTTTGGACATGGAATAAATCAGCGGTCCTGTCATTTCGGAAGCCAGATCAGCAAAAACTGTCCCTTCCACAGCACGACGGGCAAGCGTATTCTTCAGAACACGAAGATAAACACCCTGCTCGCGCGCCTTTACGCGCAGTTGCGTCATGTCACCAACCTGGATACCACGATATTCGGCCAATACAAGTGTTTCCGTTTCAGCTAACTGCTCGCTGACTTCCGCAACAACGGCCTTTTTGTCATTCAGATTGAGACCCACGGTCAACCTCCAAAAATAGTGCTCAAGCGCCTGTCAAAACAGACATCCCTTGCACCGGTTCAATACACGGTGTCCAAAGTTAGGAGTTTACTGCCGGCAAATTGCCTGAAACACCAAAACCTGCTTGGGCTCACCATCTGCGCTGGGTCGAAAAATCTTCTTCCGGTTTAACCAAAAACAAGCGTTTTTGGCCCAACGGTCTTTGACTGTCCGAACTGGTCATACAACCGGCCAGCCCGGCCCAAAGTCATGCCCCGCACGCTTTCGCATGCAGGGACTTTATTCTTCAATCAGGCAGAAAGCGTTGACTGGTCGATACGCACACCGGCTCCCATGGTCGATGAAAGCGATATCTTGCGGACATAGGCTCCCTTGCTGCTGACCGGCTTCACCTTGATCAGCGCATCAAGCAATGCATTGATATTCGATTTCAGATCAGCGTCCGAGAAGGAACGGCGCCCGACAGTCGCGTGGATAATACCGTTACGATCTGTCCTGTACTGGATCTGGCCGCCCTTGGCATTTTTCACGGCAAGCGCCACATCCGGCGTAACCGTACCGACACGCGGATTCGGCATCATGCCGCGCGGGCCGAGAATCTGGCCAAGCGCACCGACAACCCGCATGGTATCCGGCGTTGCAATCACAATGTCAAAAGGCATATCACCCGCCTTGATCCTGTCAGCCAAGTCTTCCATGCCGACAATATCGGCACCGGCTTCTTTTGCCTGCTCGGCTTTTTCACCGGTAGCAAAAACAGCAACACGAACCGTCTTGCCGGTACCGGCAGGCAGCACTACCGAACCACGGACAACCTGGTCGGATTTTCTTGGGTCAACGCCAAGCTGAACCGCAATATCAATGGATTCATTAAACTTGGCCGTTGCAAATTCCTTCAGCAACGTCAGCGCTTCATCAACGGGATACAGCTTGCTGCGATCCACCTTTTCTTTGAAGGCACGTACTCTTTTCGATACTTTAGCCATTACAAGCCCTCCACTGTGATACCCATGGATCTTGCCGAACCGGCAAGCGTCCGTACAGCCGCCTCAAGATCAGCCGCCGTCAGATCAGGCTGCTTGGTCTTGGCGATTTCTTCAACCTGGGCACGGGTGATAGAACCGACCTTGTCGGTATTCGGTCTTTGCGAACCTTTCTCAATGCCAGCGGCCTTCTTGATAAGGAAGGTCGCTGGCGGGGTCTTCATCACAAAGGAAAAAGACTTGTCTGCATAAGCCGTAATCACAACCGGAATAGGCATGCCTGCTTCGAAATTCTGCGTCTGCGCATTAAACGCCTTGCAGAATTCCATGATGTTCAAACCACGCTGACCCAGAGCCGGGCCGATAGGAGGAGAGGGATTGGCTTTACCAGCCGCAACCTGCAGCTTGATATAACCGGCAATTTTCTTAGCCATTTT
>JAVBTJ010000001.1:0-18118 GCA_031556215.1 Oxalobacter sp. | reverse complement strand
TTTTTTCTGTTTTTTCGTAGAAGTCAAAGGTGCGTGTTTTCTGCTGGCTTTTGCGTTTGCGCGGCCCGGTCGCAAGCTTGACATCCGTTGAGGGGGCCAGGATGGGGTAGGCATCGGGCTGCCGGGATATTGGGGTGCTGGCCTGGTATTCCTGGTTCAGTTTGCGATCAGGCTGGGAACCGGTATAGGATTTGCTGCCTGCGGTTTTTGGGGCGACGTCTGCTGTCGCAGGCGTCTTTTCTGCTTCCCTGGTTACAACCGTTTCCCGGCGGTAGAGCGCCGGTTTGTCTTTTTTCTCCTGCCGGGTGTCGCCGCTGTCAGTTTGGTAGTTCAGGTTCAGTCCGCGTCCCAGTCGTCCTGAAAGCGTCCCGTGTTTTTGCATGGATTGGGACGGCTGACGCTCATCTCCCGGCTCACGGGACATCTGGCTGATCTGTGCCCCGGCCGTTACCGGCAAGGCGGAGACAAGCAATATCACAGGCAATAACGGATACCAGGGAAAAATGGCAGGGCGAAAGATCATTGAAAGAGTGAACCTGGATTTACGGCATTTTTTTGGCGAATCAATTATTATATTGGAACTTTATGCTTTAAAACGTAACAGTTTTGTATTTCATACCACTATCTGCACATCATGATTTCTTCTGATTCCCGTCTGGCCTCGCTGCAACAGTGGCTTGGTTCACTTTCCAGGCATGGCGTTGATTCCCAAAGCATTCGTCCCGCATCATCGGATGCCAGTTTCAGGCGCTATTTCCGGATTGATTCCGCTAATGGCAGTTACATTGCAATGGATGCGCCGCCTGAAAAAGAAAAAGTGGAGCCCTTTATCCATGTTGCCGAAATCTTCGGGCAATGTGACGTTTGTGTTCCGGACGTGATTGAAAAAAATATCGAGCAGGGTTTTCTGCTGCTTTCGGATCTGGGCAATACAACCTATTTGCAGAAACTGAGTGAAGAAAATGCGCATGGCATGTACCTGGACGCCATTGGTGCGCTGGTGCGCATCCAGATGGGCAGCCGATCCGGGGTATTGCCGGAATATGACCGGACGCTGCTTCTGAATGAGATGAAACTTTTTCCTGAGTGGTATGTCGACAAACACCTGGGGGTTGCGCTGTCGGAAAAGCAGGCAGCTGTCCTGCAAAACATGTTTGACCTGATTCTGGCAAACAATCTGGCGCAGCCGCAGGTATATGTTCACCGTGATTACCACTCCCGCAACCTGATGGTGCTTGAGGCCGGCAATCCGGGCATCCTCGATTTCCAGGATGCCGTGTTTGGCCCCATTACCTATGACCTGGTATCGCTTTTGCGCGATGCCTATATCGTCTGGGACGAGGAGCGCGTGCTGGACTGGGTTATCCGGTACTGGGAGCGGGCGAAAAAGGCCGGTTTGCCGGTCAATCCGGACATTGACATGTTTTACCGGGATTTTGAATTCATGGGGCTCCAGCGCCATCTGAAAGTGCTTGGCATTTTCGCCCGGCTGTATCATCGGGACGGCAAGGAAGCTTACCTGAACGATTTGCCGGTCGTGATGGAATATACCAGCAGGGTTGCCGCACGGTATCCGGAACTGGCGCCGCTTTCCCGGTTGCTGGATCAACTTTTGCAAAAAGACGTGCAGGTGGGATACACCTTTTGACCATGCCATCCGGACAAAAAATGAAAGCCATGATATTTGCGGCAGGGCGCGGTGAGCGCCTGCGCCCGCTGACTGACAGTACCCCCAAACCCCTGCTCGAAGTTCGCGGCAGGCCGCTGATTGTCTGGCATATCTTGAACCTGGTGCGAGCCGGGATAACGGATATCGTGATCAATCACGCTTACCTCGGGCACAAAATCGAGGATGCACTGGGAGATGGCTCCCGTTTCGGCGCGAAAATCGCTTATTCGGCAGAAGGCGAGGCGCTGGAAACCGCAGGTGGTGTTGTCAAGGCGCGCCATTTGCTTGGGGAAGACCGTTTTGTCGGTGTTGCTGCTGATGCGTATTGCCCGCATTTTGATTTTTCCCAGGTTCGGGTTGCCCTTGAAGACAATGATGTCTGGGGAAAGCCCCATGCAGACGATAAAAAAGATATGGCGTGGCTGTACCTGGTCAAAAAACCGGCTTATTACGAGCAGGGCGATTTTTCACTGAATATGTTTTCGATCAGGAATGATGGCGAGAGGCCTTTTACTTTTTCCGGCATCGGTGTTTATCGCATGAGCCTGTTTGATGGCATCCCGTCGGGAGAAAAGGCAAAGCTGGGCGTTCTGCTGAGGGAATATGCGGATAAGGGCAGGGTTGGCGGTGAGGTTTATCGTGGGGACTGGACCGATGTCGGGACAGTTGAACGTCTTGAGATGCTGAACATGCCGTTTTCCTTTGGCAGGAAATAAATACCGCTGCACCAATAAAAAACGCGCCTTTTTAATGCGGCGCGTTTTTTTATGACTGAAACCCCTTATTCCACGGCTTTGACCATGTCCTCAATGACTTTTTTGGCATCGCCAAAGACCATCATGGTCTTGTCCATGTAAAAAAGTTCATTGTCCAGCCCGGCATAACCGGCGGCCATCGAACGTTTGTTGACAATGACGGTCTTGGCGCGATAGGCCTCCAGGATCGGCATGCCGGCAATGGGGGATTTCGGGTCTTTTGCCGCTGGATTGACAACATCGTTTGCGCCAAGAACCAGTACGACATCGGCCTGCGGAAATTCACTATTGATGTCTTCCATTTCAAAGACCTGGTCATACGGGACTTCCGCTTCTGCCAGCAGGACATTCATATGGCCGGGCATGCGACCAGCCACCGGATGAATGGCATATTTGATCGTAACGCCATGCGCCGCCAGTTTTTCCGTCAGTTCCTTGAGGGCATGCTGCGCGCGCGCAACAGCCAGTCCGTAGCCCGGCACAATCAATACCGTATCGGCATTGGTCATCAGGAAAGCCGCATCCTCGGCAGAGCCTGATTTGACATTGCGGGGTGCCTGGTGTCCCGCAATGGTGGCACTGCCTGAATCGCCGCCAAATCCGCCCATGATTACGTTGATGAAAGATCGGTTCATCGCCTTGCACATGATATAGGACAGGATGGCGCCGGATGAGCCGACAAGCGAACCCGCAATAATCAGCATGGCGTTGTTCAGGGAAAATCCGATACCGGCGGCAGCCCATCCAGAATAGCTGTTCAGCATGGAAACCACAACCGGCATGTCCGCGCCGCCAATGGGGATGATGATCAGCACGCCCAGGACAAAAGCAATGGCGGCCATCGCCAGGAAGGGGGGCCATGCCGGATTAGTCCCGGGAGCAAAACAAAACACCAGTCCCAGGGCAATCATGATGATAGCGAGGATCAGGTTGACGATATGCTGCCCTTTAAAAACAATGGGCGCGCCCTGGAAGAGGCGGAATTTGTAGCCACCGGAGAGCTTGCCAAAGGCAATGACCGAGCCTGAAAAAGTAATGGCACCCACAAAAGTGCCGATAAAAAGTTCAAGACGGTTGCCGAAAGGGATGGGCTCGCCCAGCGCCGCGATCCGGAAGGCAAATGGCTCGGCAACAGCGGCAACCGCAATAAAAACCGCCGACAGGCCGATCAGCGAGTGCATGGCCGCGACCAGTTCCGGCATTTTGGTCATTTCCACCCGCTTGGCCATGACGGCACCGATCAGTCCGCCGACCAGGATGCCGCCGAAAAGCAGGCCATAACCCAATCCATCTGATCCGGTATATTCCGATTTCAGCTTGATGATAAGGGCAATCGTCGTCACCGAGGCAATCGCCATGCCGGCCATGCCGAAGACATTGCCGCGTCGGGCAGTTGACGGGTGCGACAGGCCTTTCAGGGCCTGGATAAAACAGACCGATGCAATAAGGTAGAGCAGGGTAACGAGGTTCATGCTCATTATCAGCGCCCCTTGTTGCTTGCTTTGGGTTCCTTTTTCCGGAACATTTCCAGCATGCGCTGTGTGACAAGGAATCCGCCGAAGACATTAATGGCAGCAAGCACGATCGCCAGCGTTCCCATAACCTGCCCCACAATGCCCTCCGTTAGTGCCGTTGCCAGCATGGCGCCGACAATGACAATGGCAGAGATCGCATTCGTGACAGCCATCAGGGGGGTATGGAGAGCGGGCGTCACTGTCCAGACAACATGATAGCCAACGTAAATGGCGAGAACAAAAATAATGAGGTTGATTAAGGTGGCGCTGACTTCCATACGGATAACCCGTTATTCTTTCATGCCGGCAATTTTGTTGTTTTCATCAACAAAAACGATTTTCGGCTTGAATGTCTTGATTTCCTCATCTGTCATCGGCCCGTATGTGCAGATGATCATCAAATCGCCCAGTGCGGCCCGGCGGGCAGCTGCGCCATTCAGGGAAATTTCGCCCGATCCGCGAACACCGGGAATCGTGTAGGTTGAAAAACGTTCGCCGTTGTTGACGTTATACAGTTCAATACGCTCATATTCGAGGATGCCAGCGGCGTCCATCAGATCCTGGTCAATACCGCACGACCCTTCGTAATTCAGGTCGCACTGCGTGACAGCAACACGGTGAATTTTTGAGCGGAGCATGATTCGTTGCATTTTGGTTTCTCCTATTTGCGAAAAACATCACCGTTGGCACACATGCGCGTGGCGGCGACGATTTCATCTTCTAGATTAATGGCAAGATGATTATCCTTGTCCAGGATAAGGTTCAGAAAATCGAGCAGGTTCCGGGCATAAAGAGCCGAGGCATCTGCAGCGACAAGGGTGGCAAGATTCGGTATGCCGATAATGTGTACACCGTATTTCGTCACGGTTTTTCCGGGTTCGGAAAGCACACAGTTTCCACCCTGCTCTACCGCCATATCAACGATGACAGAGCCGGGTTTCATGGATTGAACCATTTCCTCGGAAATCAGTACAGGTGCTTTTCTTCCGGGAATGAGTGCGGTTGTGATAATAATGTCGGCCTGCTTTGCCCTTTCGTGAACCAGGGCCGCCTGGCGTTTCATCCAGGCCTCAGGCATGGGGCGGGCATAGCCGCCTGCGCCTTGGGCGATCTCCCTTTCCTCATCGGTTTCATAGGGGACATCAATGAATTTTGCGCCTAGGGATTCTACCTGTTCCTTTACCGGCGGGCGGACATCGGATGCCTCAATGACAGCGCCAAGCCGTTTGGCTGTTGCAATGGCCTGCAATCCGGCAACGCCGACACCCATGATCAGGACACGGGCCGCCTTGACCGTACCGGCTGCTGTCATCAGCATAGGCATGAAACGCGGGTAGATATCGGCCGCCATCATGACGGCCTTGTAACCGGCAATGTTGGCCTGGGAGGATAATACGTCAAGCGATTGTGCGCGGGATATGCGGGGAGCGGCTTCAAGGGCGAAGGCGGTCAGCCCCTGTGTGGCCATTTTAGCGATGTTTTCTGCATCAAAAGGATTCAGCATGCCGACCAGAACGGTGCCGGATTTCATCAGCGGCAGTTCGGTTTCGGCTGGTGCGCGGACTTTCAGGACGATATCGCAGGAAAAAGCTTCGGCGGCACTGCCCAGTTGGGCGCCTGCTTCCTGATAGGCAGCATCAGGTATGCTTGAGCGGACACCAGCCCCTCTTTCCACAACAATCTGATGGTTTTTGGCAAGCAGTTTCCGGATGGTTTCCGGCGTGGCAGCGACACGCGTTTCACCTGCTGTTGTCTCGGCAGGGATGCCGATTCTCATATATTCCTCCAAATTATTGAAAGGCCTTTTTTGGAAAAGCCTTTTATAATACACAATTTTTTGGCTGAAAAATCAAATAAATGCGAAAATAACCTGTATGCGGGCATTTTCCTTGATACGGTACAGTCGCGACCGGGACAATAAAAACAGCCGATAAATCAATGCGCTAAAATAGATGCCTGTCAGGAAAAAAGATGTCTGAAATCTGGAGACCCTACATCGTTGTTGCCGCTGTCATTGAACAGGAAGGCCGTTTTTTGCTTGTTGAGGAGCGCGAGGCGAATGGTTCTCTGAAGCTGAACCAGCCCGCAGGGTTGCTTGAAGCCGGGGAGTCGCTGGAACAGGCCGTTATCCGCGAAACGCTGGAAGAAAGTGCCTATGACTTTCATCCGGGCGGTTTCCTGGGTACCTACCATCTGAACTTCCGCATGGAGGATGGAAAGGATATCAGTTATATCCGCTTTGCTTTTACCGGAAGCGTTGGCGTCCTGCACAACCGTCCGCTTGACCCGGACATCGTGCGGACAGTCTGGATGACAAGGGACGAAATAGCCGCCTGTCCGGAGCGGCATCGCAGCCTGGTGGTGATGCAGTGTATTGATGATTATGTCGCAGGACAAAAGGCGCCCCTGTCGTTTGTTTCGCGATAACAGTTTGTAAAAAGGGCAGTATCATGAGTCGTAAAAAAATTGTTATAGGCATTTCCGGCGGCGTGGATTCGTCTGTGGCAGCCTGGCTGCTCAAGGAGCAGGGATATGACGTCGTCGGTCTTTTCATGAAAAACTGGGAAGATGATGACGACAACGAATTTTGCTCGGCGCGCCAGGACTGGCTTGATGCCATCACCGTGGCCGATGTGATCGGGATTGATATTGAGGCTGTCAACTTTGCCGCAGAGTACAAGGAAAGGGTATTTGCCGAGTTTTTGCGTGAATATGAGGCTGGCCGTACTCCCAACCCGGATGTACTGTGCAATGCCGAAATCAAGTTCAAGGCATTTCTGGATCATGCCGTTTCCCTGGGCGCAGAGCAGATTGCGACCGGGCATTATGCGCGTGTGCGTGAAAATAACGGCTTGTTTGAACTGTTAAAGGCGGGTGACGCCAGCAAGGATCAGAGTTATTTCCTGCATCGCTTAAACCAGAGGCAGCTTTCAAAAACCCTGTTCCCGCTTGGCGATATTCCCAAAACCGAGGTGCGCCGGATTGCGGAAAGGCTGGGATTGCATAATGCCCGGAAAAAAGATTCAACTGGCATCTGCTTTATCGGCGAACGCCCGTTCCGCGCGTTTCTTAACCGCTATCTCTCATACGAACCAGGGCAGATCAAAACGCCGGACGGCGAAGTCATTGGCGAGCATGTCGGCCTGAGCTTTTACACCATCGGGCAAAGAAAAGGGATCGGGATTGGCGGTCTCAAGGCACATAAAAAAGCGGATGGCAGCAGTGATGCCTGGTATGTGGCGAAAAAGGATATTGCTGAAAATACGTTGTACGTGGTGCAGGGGCATTCCCATCCCTGGCTGCTTTCTTCGGCGCTGCATGCAGGCCAGTCCAGCTGGATAGCGGGGTTTTCGCCTGATGAGGGAGATGTCTCGGTCAAGACGCGGTATCGCCAGCATGATGTGTCATGCCGCCTGAGCCTGTCTGGCGCAGCCGAATTTTCCGCCGGATTTGTTGAGCCGCAGTGGGCTGTCACGCCGGGACAGTCCGCCGTGTTCTATCAGGGGGATGTTTGCCTGGGGGGCGGCATTATTGAGGGCAGCGAGCCAACCGCCGGTTAATCAGCGGTTTCTTAAACCGGGATCGTTTCCTGAAAAGATGGTCGCCCGGAAAGCCGCTCAAACAGGCGGGCCAGGTTTTCATAATCTTTTTGCCAGCCGATTTGCCCGAAACGGAAGGACAGCCAGCCAAGAGCACAGCCGACGGCAATATCTGCCAGAGAGTAAGTGTTGTCGTGGCAATAGGTTTTATCTCCCAGTTGCTCTGACATTGCCTTGAGTCCGGCATGCACCTTGCCCAGGTGATGCTGAACCCATGCATCGCTTCGCAGCGGTTCCGGTCGCTTCGTTTCTTCAAGCCGCACCAGTATGGCGGCCTCCATCACGCCATTGGCCAGCGCTTCCCAGCACTTGACGTCAGCCCGTGCCCGTCCGCCGGGTGGCAGTAACTTGCCGACAGGGGTAATGGTATCCAGGTATTCGACAATGACGCTGGAGTCGTAAAGTGTCTTGCCATCTTCCATGAGCAGGCAGGGCACCTTCCCCAGCGGGTTGAAGCGGCTCAATGTGCTGTCGGGCGCGCCCAGGTCTTCAAGCAGGAAGGTATAGTCGATTTTTTTCTCACTCAGGACAATCCGTACTTTTCGGACATAAGGGCTGGTCGTCGTGCCAAGCAATTTCATGATAATGGATGTTCTCTCTGGGTAAAAACAACCAATAATTATAGCACTGCACGGATAAAAAAGAGCCGGTCATGGCGCAACGCCGCCATTTGTTTGCAAAACCCGTTTCCTGACGGCGGTTTCTCTCCAGCATGGTGATAAAATGACAAACATTGCTTTTTATCTACCCTGTGTTTTGAAAATGGAACTTTCCGCGCTTTCCGCACTTTCCCCGCTTGATGGGCGTTACGTCAATAAAACCGGGCATCTCCGGCCTATCCTGTCTGAAGCCGGTTTCATGCACTACCGGGTAAGGGTAGAGGTGGCCTGGCTGCAGGCGCTTTCTCTGGCGGGTTTTGCCGAGATACCTCCTTTTTCTGACAAGGCAGCGGCATTTCTGGACGATCTGGTGGGGCGCTTTTCCGTGAATGATGCCGCACGCATCAAGGAAATCGAAGCGATCACCAACCATGATGTCAAGGCGGTCGAATATTGGCTGAAAGAATCTCTGGGGCTGGGCCTGCCGCCGGAACTGGCAAAACTGAAGCCGCGCCCTGTCAGCGTTGATCCCGCTATCACAGCCGAATTGCAGGGGGCTGCCGAATTTATCCATTTTGCCTGCACGTCAGAGGACATCAACAATACCTCTCACGGCATGATGATCAAGGCGGCAAGGGATCAGGTGGTTTTGCCGGCACTGGATGCCGTGATCGCGCGTTTGCGTGATCTGGCGCATCTTCATGCCGCTTTGCCCATGCTTTCTCGCACGCATGGACAGACAGCCAGCCCCACGACCCTGGGCAAGGAAATCGCCAATGTTGTTGCACGATTACAACGTTCGAGAAAAAGAATTGCCGATATCGAAATTCTGGGGAAAATGAACGGCGCAGTCGGCAACTACAACGCGCACTTGGCAGCATACCCTGATTTTGACTGGGAAAACTTCGCAAAAACCGTTGTGGAAAAACAGCTTGGCCTGACTTTCAGCCGGTACACCATCCAGATTGAGCCTCACGACTACATGGCAGAATTGTTTCATGCTATTGCAAGAACCAATACTATTCTTATAGACTTGAACCGGGATATCTGGAGTTACATTTCCCTGGGCTATTTCAAGCAGATAACAAAGCCTGGTGAAATCGGTTCCAGCACCATGCCGCATAAGGTCAATCCGATTGATTTCGAGAATTCGGAGGGGAATCTGGGGCTGGCCAATGCGCTGCTGGGGCATATGGCGGAAAAATTGCCCATATCACGATGGCAACGTGACCTGACAGATTCGACCGTATTGCGAAATATCGGCATGGCGATGGGATACGCTGTCCTGGCATACGACAGTTGTCTGCGGGGCTTGAACAAGCTGGAAGTGAATGCCGAGAAAATAACGGCAGACCTGCATGATGCCTGGGAAGTGCTTGCAGAGCCTGTGCAAACGGTGATGCGGCGGTATGGCATAGAAAATCCGTACGAGCGGTTGAAAGAATTGACGCGGGGAAAAGGCATAACGAAACAGGAACTGCATGAATTTATCGCAGGGCTTGAATTGCCCGAAGAGGCAAAAAAAGAATTGATGGCGATGACGCCTGCATCCTATACAGGGCTGGCATCAAAATTGGCAGAGCAGATTTAAGCGACTTGATTGAGGGAAGGCAGATGAAAACTTTTTTGAAACAGGGTCTTGTTGCAATGGCAGCCGGACTGGTATTTTTTGCTGTTCAGGGCACAAGCCATGCGGCTGACTTCAAACCGGACAGTGTGTCCGTTGAGGTCGGTGTCGGCGAAAACGACCTGATGGTTACCCGTGTTGGCCTGCAATGGGACTGGAATCAGAACTGGTTCAATTCCAATGGCACCAGCCTTGATGGTTACTTTGACTTGAATGCCGCCTGGTGGCACGCTTCCGACTGGAAGAAAAAGGACGAAGACAAGGAAATTGCCGTTATCGGCCTGACGCCGGTTTTTCGTTTCATGAAAACCAACAAGAAAGGCCCTTATGTTGAAGGCGGTGTCGGTGTTGCCTTCTTCTCGAAGGTCTACAACAACGCAGGCAACAACATGGGTATTTCGTTCCAGTTTACCGAGCATGTTGGTGTTGGTTATGTCTTTGACAACAACATCGATATCGGCCTGAGAGCGCAGCACTATTCCAATGCCGGTCTTGCTGACCACAACAGTGGTGAGAACCTGTTAATGCTGAGAGCCGCTTACCGCTGGTAAGAAGCTCCCGGCGATTGACCTATTAATTTATTATCTGACAGGCCAGGCTTGAACCAGGAAAATCTGCCACAGATTTCTTTTTTCGGAATCGGTTTAATGGGATTGCCGATGGCATCCCGGATCAGCCTGGCCGGTTATCCCCTTACTGCCTGGAACCGTACCCGAGCAAAGGCTGAGCCTTTGCTTGAGATCGGTTCGCGGGTTGCCAATATGCCGGATGCCGCGCGTTCGGCAGATATCGTGATTACCATGCTTGAAGCCGGGCCGGTTGTCCTGCAGGTCGTGACATCCATTTTGCCTTTATTGCGCCCGGGAACGCTTGTTATCGACATGAGTTCCACCCGGCAATCCGAAGCGGTACAAATCCATGATCTGCTCAGGCAGCATCACGTTTCCTTTCTGGATGCACCGGTTTCCGGTGGTGTTTTGGGCGCAGAGGCCGGAACCCTGGCTATTATGGCCGGAGGAAGCCGGACGGATTTTGAGCGGGCAGAACCGATCCTGAAAGTGATGGGACGTCCCACACTGGTCGGGCCGGCCGGATGCGGCCAGCTTGCCAAGCTGTGCAACCAGTTGATTGTTGGCGGCACGATCAGTATCGTTGCCGAAGCGCTTTTACTGGCACAGGCGGGGGGGGCAGACCCTGCGGCAGTCAGGGCCGCTATCAGGGGTGGTTTTGCCGAAAGCCGTATTCTTGAAGTTCACGGCCAGCGTATGCTGGATCGCAATTTCATTCCTGGCGGGCAGGTCAAAAGCCAGGCCAAGGACATGGATAATATTCTGGCGGCGGCAACAGACGCCGGATTGCAGTTGCCGGTAACCTCGCTGGTAACCGACTTGTACCGGGGCATTCTGGATGCCTTTAGCCATGCAGACCAGGCGGCGGTATTGCTGGCACTGGAGGCGCTTAATCCGGGCAAGCGTGTCGGGAAAACCCAGGACAAATTTTAATCAATACTTCCTTAAAAAACGCATGAACAAAAAAGCCCGGAAAGCAATTTGCTTTCCGGGCTTTTTATTGCGTGGCAGCGATTATTTTCCGGCAGCCATTTGAGCAGCGGCAGCAGCATGCTGTGACGCATAAGCCTTGTGTGCAGCCGCTTCAGCTACGCCAGTCTTGACCGGATATCCCATTCTGGGAAGAACCGCGCTCAGGGCAGACAGGCACAGCATGACATTTTCCTGTTTTGCCGTGTAGCCCATCAGGCCAAAGCGCCAGACTTTGCCTGCCATCGGCCCCAGTCCGGAACCGACTTCCAGATTGAACTCATTTAAAAGCGTACTTCTGACGGCAGCTTCGTCAACGCCTTCAGGAACCCAAATCGTGCTCATCTGCGGCAGACGGCTTTCTTCCTTGACCACGAATTTCAGGCCAATCGCTTCAAACCCGGCTTTCAATGCCTCGTAATGCCTCCGGTGACGAGCCCACGCATTTTCCAGGCCCTCTTCCTTGATGAGAACCATCGCCTCGTGCAGGCCATACAGGGCGTTGACAGGAGCCGTGTGGTGATAGGTACGTGTCGTGCTGCCCCAGTAATTCAGGATCAGGTTCAAATCCATGAACCAGCTCTGTACTTTGGTTTTCCGGTTTTTAACATAGTCAACAACCCGCTCGGAAAAGGTAACAGGAGAAAGGCCGGGAGCGCAGGAGATACATTTTTGCGTTCCGGAATAAACGGCATCCAGTTCCCATTCATCAACCAGCACAGGGACACCGCCCAGTGAGGTGACCGTATCCACGATAACCAGGGCATCGTGCTTGTGTGCAATCTGGGTCAGCAGTTTTGCGTCTGATTCGCAGCCCGTGGAAGTTTCGGCATGAACAAATCCGACCAGTTTCGCTTCGGGATTCTTTTTCAGCGCGTCTTCGAGCTTATTGGGGTCAACCGGCTCGCCCCATGTGTCCTCAATGATAATGGGTTTGCCGCCGAAACGCTCGACGTGCTCAATCATGCGGCCACCGAAAACGCCGTTACGGCAGACGATAACGGAGTCGCCAGGGGAAACCATATTAACAAAACAGCTTTCCATCCCGACGGAGCCAGGGCCGGAAACCGGATAAGTCAGTGGATGCTTGGTCTGGAACGCATAACGCAAGAGGACTTTCAGCTCTTCCATCATATCCACGAAAGCCGGATCAAGATGCCCGATAACAGGCAAACTCATCGCGGACAATACACGAGGATCAATGTTGGAAGGGCCAGGGCCCATCAGGGTGCGTTTCGGAGGGAGAAATGATGTGATTTTATCGAGGGATGGCGCTACCATGATTTCTTTTCTCTATAAGGGTAAATGATGAATAGGTCATGCCACTGTTTGCGCGGCAGCCAGAAAATAAAGTCCTAGGGCACTATTTTGCCACCATTTTTACGAGTTTGGGTATAAATTAATACCCCTCTGTCATAACAGGGGCTGATCGACAGGCTTGCTATGACCGTAAAAACGGGATATTGCCTGCCAGAAGGGGAAAAGCGAACCGCGAGGCAAACTTGTGTCCGGCATGACATTGGGACCGTCAATACAAAAAGCCGTTGTAAACACAAAGGCTTTGCAGCAGGAAAATGAATGAGGGCAGGAGCCTAGTGTGCGGAAGACGGGTTTTCCCCTTCCAGGCGAACATGTCCTTTTTCTTCTTCCATTGTTTTGGCAAGCAGCTTGACCAGCGCATAGACGGTATTGATATGCGGGGTTGCCGTATGGGTAATCCGGCCCAGTTCGACAACTGAGCCGACCAGTGCGTCAATTTCAGGTGAGCGGCCTGCCTCAACGTCCTGAAGCATGGATGTTTTGTGTTTGCCGACTTTTTCTGCCCCCTGGATACGCTTTTCAAGCGGCACGCGGAATTCAATTCCCAGTTTGTTGGCAATACTCTGTGCCTAAATCATCATGTCACCAGCGAGCTATCGTGTCAGCGGATACTGGCAGATGTCCACCAGTGTGGAGTTAGACAGTGAACTGATGTGGTTAAAGGTGAGATTGCCCCAGAGCTTGAGCCAGATTTCCGAGCGGATATTTTCAAGAATAGGCGCCTTGAATCCTGCCTTGACAAAGGAATCGGAGATTTTCTGGACGCGTTCGGTAACCGTGCCGTCCAGTTCGCCAACCGGGAAACGGTCGCCTTCAATATGCCTGATAACACCGGGCGCAATCAGTTCTGAAGCAGGGTAGACCACACAGCCAAGAACCCGGTCTGCAGGAATCTGTGCTGCGATCTGCCCCGTTGGATCCACGCTTTGAATACGGGCGCCTTCATAAGGGCCGCCGTGCTTGTGAAAATACCAGTAAGGAATACCGTTTTGCATGGTGACGACAACCGTATCCGGGCCAAAAAGCTTTGGGACGTCATTGACAACCGATTCAACCTGGTGAGCCTTCATCGCCAGGATAACAACATCCACCGGGCCGGTTTCATCATAGTTGTTTGTTGCTTTTACGTCATTTGCGATAAGTTCGGTGCCATCATTCATGATGAGTTTGACGCCATTTTTCCTGATGGCTTCGAGGTTGGCGCCCCGGACGATGAAGGTAACGTCCTCTCCGGAAAGCGCCAGCTTGACGCCAACGTAGCCTCCAATCGCTCCAGCACCGATAATCGCATATTTCATTTTTTTTCCTCTTAAATGTGTTCCGGTCAGCTTGGATGAGGCATTGATATCGTGGCATTTTCAGTTTTGCACGCCGCTCTTCTTTTCATTCCGCGCTTTTACATTCCTTTTGGGCATGTTCTCATATTTTCAGGCAACCCGGCACAGGATTTTCATTGCCCTTTTTGGGGCATGAACTTCCATACTGTTGTTTTTTGCGACAATATGGCCGGTTAATTTGCCCGGGGCGGGTTTCTTTTTATTCCCGCCCGGCATCTCGTTTTTTCAAAAAACCACAAAAAGATGAATCATTAATGTGCTCTTCGGGCACATGCCTGTTCATCCTGAATATGGATTAAAGGCATCATTATACTTTACACAATTTCTTTAGAACAAGCCGACAATTCTCCCGTCCGCATCCACATCAATCATATTGGATGAAGGCACCTTTGGCAGTCCGGGCATGGTCATGACCGCATCGCCGCATACCATGACAATAAATTCGGCACCGGCGGCAAGCTGCACGTCCCTGATCGCAACAGAATGGCCTGTCGGCGCGCCGCGCAGGGCCGGATCTGTCGAAAAGGAATACTGGGTTTTTGCCACGCAGATTGGATAGGAGCCGTATCCATCGTCTTCCAGTTTCTTGATCTGGGAACGTACCCGGCTGTCAGCCATGATGTCCCTTGCGCCGTACAGTTTGGTGGCAATCGCCATCATCTTGTTCCACAGCGAGTCATTCTCACCGTAGACGAATTTAAAATTGGATGGCGTGGTTTCCACCATATTCACGACGGCGCGGGCCAGTTCCTCTGCCCCTTTGCCGCCTTCGGCCCAGTGCCTTGAGACAACGACAGGTGCGCCTTGCGAGGCCATCTTGTCTTTGAGCAGCTTGATTTCCGCATCCGTATCCAGCGTAAAGTGGTTGATGGCGACAATGCAGGGCAGTCCATAGTGGTTGCGGATATTGTTGACGTGGCGCTCCAGGTTGGCAATGCCTTTTTCGAGGGCCGCCAGGTTTTCCTGGTTCAGATCCGGCAGTTCCACGCCGCCATGATATTTGAGTGCCCGAACGGTTGCGACGACAACAGCGCAGTCCGGTTTGAAGCCGGATTTGCGACAGACGATATCCACAAATTTTTCTGCGCCCAGGTCGGCGCCAAAACCTGCTTCCGTGACAACGTAATCGGCCAGCTTCAATGCCGCAGATGTGGCAATAACCGAGTTGGTGCCAGTTGCGATGTTGGCAAAAGGGCCGCCATGAATAAAGGCCGGGTTGTTTTCAAGCGTCTGAACCATGTTGGGCTTAATGGCGTCTTTCAGAAGTGCCGCCATTGCACCGTGGGCTTTCAGGTCGCTTGCCAGGATAGGGCGAAGATCGCGGGTATAGCCAATCACAATACGGCCCAGGCGGTCTTTCAGGTCTTCCAGCCCGGTTGCCAGGCAGAAAATGGCCATGACTTCAGATGCAACCGCAATATCAAAGCCGTCAGCGCGCGGGAACCCGTTGCCAGGCCCGCCAAGCCCGATCGTGACGCTGCGCAGGGCGCGGTCATTCATGTCAACGACCCGTTTCCATACAATACGGCGGGCATCAATGCCCAGTTCATTGCCGTGATGGATGTGATTGTCGATCAGGGCAGCCAGAAGATTGTTGGCCAGGGTAACCGCACTGATATCGCCAGTGAAATGCAGGTTAATGTCTTCCATCGGCACAACCTGGGAATATCCACCGCCAGCCGCGCCGCCTTTCATGCCGAAAACCGGCCCCATTGAGGGTTCGCGCAGGCAGATGATGGCTTTTTTGTTGATACGGTTTAATGCATCGCCCAGACCGATGGTCGTTGTGGTTTTTCCCTCTCCCGCCGGGGTCGGGTTAATGGCGGTGACTAAAATCAGCTTGCCATTGGGCTTGCCTTTCAGGGTATCTAGGAACTCCAGGGAAATTTTGGCCTTGTAGTGACCATAAGGTTCCATGTACTCTTCCTCGATGTCGAAGCGTTGCGCAACCTGGCTGACGCGCAGCATCTTCGCTCTTTGAGCAATGGCAATATCTGTTGTCATATCAAAATCTCTCTTTCGCTGGAAGTTGCATTAAATTTCAGGTTTTACATTCCATTGTAGATGATCCAAACTGCGGTTCGCAACAAAAAATATTGGCGTTCTTTTGACCATTTCCGGACGGAAGGAAAATTGTTTTTTCGTTCAACGCAGTATGTTTGTTTTGTTAAATAATGCATCAGCTTCGTATCGCAAAATACGTTTTTTGCCGTGCCGATTCCGGATGGGATTACAATACGGCATCAATGCTTCCCTTATGGCGGCTTTTTTTTGACTTTTTATTGATGGAACATCATGCTAGATAATCTGACACAGCGATTGGCCAGGGTTGTCAAAACCATGCGTGGAGAAGCGCGCCTCACAGAAGCCAATACAGCGGAGATGCTGAGGGAAATAAGGCTGGCGTTGCTTGAGGCCGACGTTGCATTGCCGGTTGTCCGCGATTTCGTCAGCCGTGTACGTGAAAAGGCGATGGGTGAAGAGGTGATCGGCTCGCTGACGCCGGGCCAGGCGATGGTCGGCGTCGTGCAGCAGGAGTTGGCCGATATCATGGGAGCCGATCTAGGCAAGGACGCCATGAAGCTGAATTTTGCCACCCAGCCTCCTGCCGTTATCCTGATGGCCGGATTGCAGGGTGTCGGCAAAACCACTACCGTCGGAAAACTGGCGCGCTACCTGACAGCGGAAAACAAGAAGAAGGTGCTGACCGTTTCCACGGACGTTTACCGTCCTGCGGCGATCAAGCAACTCGAAACCGTATCACAGCAGGCCGGGGTCGATTTTTACGGAGAAGAAACATCCGGCAAGCCGGTTGACATCGCCCGCTCGGCACTCGATCATGCTCGCCGCCATTATTACGATGTCCTGATTATCGATACGGCTGGCCGACTGGGTATTGACGAGGAAATGATGCAGGAAATTGCGGCATTGCATGAAGCGGTTGTGCCAATAGAAACGCTTTTTGTGGTCGATGCGATGCTGGGGCAGGATGCGGTTAATGTTGCCCGTACCTTTAATGAAACACTGCCTTTGACGGGTATCGTTCTGACCAAGCTGGATGGTGATGCGCGAGGTGGTGCTGCCTTGTCTGTGCGGCATGTCACAGGAAAGCCGATCAAGTTTGCAGGCGTTTCGGAAAAGCTGGATGGGTTGGAGGTATTTGATCCTGCCCGGATGGCCAACCGGATTCTGGGGATGGGCGATATCCTGGCGCTTGTTGAAGAGGCCAGAAAGAGCGTTGATGTCCAGGCAGCGCAGGATCTTGAGAAAAAGCTCAGAAGCGGAGGCCGTTTTGACCTGAACGACTTCAAGGCGCAACTGGTTCAGATGCAGAGTATGGGTGGACTTTCCGGTTTCCTGGGGAAGATGCCGGCACAATTCCAGCAGGCCGCGCAGGGCGCCAACATGGAGCAGGCCAACCGCCATATCCGCCGGATGGAAGGGATCATCAATTCCATGACGCCAGCGGAACGCACACGCCCCGATATTATCAAGGCGACGCGGAAGCGGCGGATTGCTGCCGGAGCTGGTGTACAGGTGCAGGAGGTGAACAGGATGCTTTCGCAATACGAGCAGATGCAGTCGATGATGAAAAAAATGAAGAGCGGTGGCATGATGAAAATGATGCGAAGCATGAAGGGCTTGATGCCCGGAATGCACTAACCTGTTTATCAGCGATTCACTAACAGGCTTTCACAGGCGCGCCATAAATAGGGCGCACCTGTGAAAAAAATAAAAAATACCGTTTTTTTAAATTTTTTCTTTCATCGTAAGTGTTGTATAAAAACAGCGTTTTTCCCTCTCGAAATGGGATTTTTTGCGGAATATTGACAAATAAGTGACAATTTTCCGGGAAAAGCGTAAAAAAAACTTGCCATACGCCTGATTTACCACCTATATTTCCTCATGCAAGTTCCCTATATGTTTTTGTATTTATGAGGCGAGAAATGGCTACAACAAAAAAAACCTGCAGCAAAAGCACCAGCAAAGAAAGCAGCTCCAGCCAAAAAAGCTGCTCCCGCAAAAAAAGCAGCGGCTCCTGCCAAGAAGGCTGCAGCGCCTGCTAAAAAAGCAGCGGCTCCTGCCAAGAAGGCTGCAGCGCCTGCTAAAAAAGCAGCGGCTCCTGCCAAGAAGGCTGCAGCGCCTGCTAAAAAAGCAGC
>JAVBTJ010000121.1:0-12421 GCA_031556215.1 Oxalobacter sp. | reverse complement strand
GATCCTGGTGCACCTGGAGCGCGATCATGCCTGTGAGGTGCTGGGGAATTTTTCCGACCGTTTGCGCAATGACGTGGTGCTGCGTATTGCAACGCTGGATGGTGTTCAGCCTTCGGCGTTGCGCGAGTTGAATGATGTGCTGACGAAGCTCCTGTCGGGCAACGAAAATGTAAAGAAAAAGCCGATGGGCGGTGTTCGCACGGCGGCGGAGATACTGAACTTCATGAGCAGTGAGTATGAGGGCAGTGTCATGGCTCACCTGAAGCAGTACGATGAAAAAATGGCGCAGGACATCATGGATGAAATGTTTGTCTTCGACAATATTATCGACATTGACAATCGCGGTATCCAGACGATTCTGCGCGAGGTGCAGTCCGATATGCTGATTATTGCGCTGAAGGGGACAAAAGAAGAACTGCGCGAGAAGATTTTCTCGAACATGTCGCAGCGTGCTGCCGAGATGATGCGCGAGGATCTGGATGCGAAAGGGCCGGTACGGCTTTCCGAAGTCGAGGAGAACCAGAAAGCGATCCTGACAATTGTGCGTCGTCTGGCGGAAGAAGGCCAGATTGTATTAGGCGGCAAGGGCGAAGACCAGTATGTATAGAACATTGCCAAAAGAAAAGCAGACCGCTTTTCAGCGCTGGGAAATGGCGTCTTTTGAGGAGGAGGAAGCCGCGCGCGTGGTGAAAAGGCAAATGGTTGTTCCGGCTGACAGGGATTTCGGGGAACCTTTTGCGCCGGTGGAGCCGGTTGCCGGGATGGCTGAAGACGCGGCGGAAATTGAGCCGAGTGTGACGGAGGCAACGCTGGCAGATGTGCATATCCTGATCGAGGAAATGCGCAAGGAGGCGCAGGAAGCAGGATATCGCGCCGGTCTGGAAGAGGGGTTGGCGAAGGGACATGCAGAAGGCCTGGCAAGCGGACGCGAAGAGGGGCTGGCAAAGGGCCATGAGGAAGGCTTGGCAAAGGGTTTTGAAGAAGGACGCGAAAAAGGCGAGAGCGAAGGGTTTGAAAAGGGCTATCGCGAAGGTGCTGTGCAGGGTGAAGAATATTCCCGCACGTTGAAGGGGGTGGCAGAAGGTTTTGTGGCAGATGTTGCCAGGGCAAATGAAGCGATAGCCCACGATTTGCTGGTGCTTTCCCTGGACTTTGCCAAGGCGATGCTGAAGATGGCGCTGGAGGTAAAACCGGAACTGATCGTGCCGGTTGTGGCAGATGCGGTACGTTATTTGCCTTCCTTGCAGCAGCCAGCGGTGCTGTATCTGAACCCCGAAGATGCCGCTATTGTGAAAAAGGTGATGGGGGAAGAACTGGAGGCCACGGGGTGGCGTCTGGTTGAGGAACCGGGTTTGAGGGGGAGTTGCCGTATTGAAACGGCAAGCAACCAGATCGACAGTTCGCTGGCAACACGCTGGCAGCGTTTGTCGGCGAATCTGGGGCAGGTATCGGATTGGATGGAGTGATGAGCATGGGGCAAGCCAATACGGGATTTACGCACTGGAAGTCATATCTGAATGACTGCCGGGCGATTTTGCCGTTGGTGGAGCCGATGCAGATTTCCGGCCGCGTTACCCGCGTGACCGGCCTGGTGATGGAAGCGGTTGGGCTGAAATTGCCGATTGGCAGTGCCTGCTGGGTACCGCTGCCAAGCGGTACGCGAATTGAGGCCGAAGTAGTGGGGTTTGCGGAAGACAAGCTGCTTTTGATGCCGCAAAGCGATGTGGATGGGATTATTCCCGGCACGCGGGTTTTTCCGGTGGAAACAACGGAATCGTTGCCCCGGCTGGGTTCGGTCAGCCATCCCCGCAGAAGAGTCGCAGATAGTACGCGGCATCTGCCGGTGGGTTATGAATTGCTGGGTCGGGTGGTGGATGCGACCGGCAAGCCACTGGATGATCTGGGGCCGCTGAATTCAGCGCATTCCGGGCCTTTGTCGGTCAGGGCGATGAATCCGCTGGGCCGGGCGCCGATTGAGGACATTCTGGATGTTGGCGTCAGGGCGATCAACAGCATGCTGACGGTAGGACGGGGTCAGCGGATGGGGCTTTTTGCCGGTTCCGGCGTGGGCAAGAGTGTTTTGCTGGGCATGATGGCGCGCTATACGAGCGCGGATGTGATCGTGGTTGGGCTGATCGGCGAACGTGGCCGCGAGGTGAAGGAATTTATCGAACAGATTCTGGGTGAGGAAGGTTTGAGGCGCTCGGCTGTGGTGGCCGCGCCAGCCGATACGCCTCCCCTGATGCGTTTGCAGGGGGCGGCTTATACGACGGCGATTGCCGAATATTTCCGCGACCAGGGCAAGAGCGTTCTGTTGATTATGGATTCGCTGACGCGCTATGCGATGGCGCAGCGCGAGATTGCACTGGCAGTGGGTGAGCCGCCTGCGACGAAGGGGTATCCGCCATCGGTTTTCGCCAAGCTGCCGGCGCTGGTTGAGCGTGCAGGCAATGGCAAGGAGGGCGGCGGTTCGATTACGGCGTTTTACACGGTTCTGACGGAAGGCGATGACCAGCAGGACCCGATTGCGGATTCGGCCCGGGCGATCCTGGATGGCCATATTGTGCTGAACCGCGAACTGGCAGAGGCAGGACACTATCCGGCGATTGATATTGAGCAGTCGATCAGCCGTGCGATGCAGAACATTACAACGCCGGAGCACCAGCAACTGGCAAGAAAGCTCAAGCAGTTGAGTTCGCGCTATAGCCGCAGCCGTGATCTCATCAGCGTGGGGGCTTACAGCGCGGGCAGCGATCCGGTGCTGGATGAGGCGATTTCGCGGCATGAGCGGATAGAGGGTTTTTTGCAGCAGGACATCATGGAAAGGTCGAATGTGACAGAAAGCCTGGAGGATCTGGCCGGGGTTTTTGAGTAGGATAAAGAGGAAGCGAAACAGTTATGGTCAAATCCTCCACGATGGAAACCCTGATCGGCCTGGCAGCAGAAGAGGTGGAAAAAGCGGCGGTGGTACTGGGGCACAAGATCAAGGCGGGGGCAGAGGCCGAACAGAAGCTGACGCTTCTTTTGCAGTACCGGGAAGATTATGTGGTGCGGTTTCAGGAAAACAGGAAGACCGGTCTTTCTGCAAGGGATTACCAGAACTACCACAATTTTATTGACAAGCTGGACGAGGCGATAAGCGGCCAGCAAAAGGTGGTAAAACAGGCGCAGGAGCGCATAGACAATGCCAAAGTCGCGTGGCAGGAGTGTGAGAAGAAAAGAGCGTCTTACGAAACACTGCAAAAACGGGCGGAAGCAAAGGAATTGAAGAAAGAAAGCAAGCGGGAACAGAAAGATGCGGATGAGTTCAGCAGCAGAAAAGCCCGCATGGCACAGTTAAAGCAGTAATACAGGAGAATGTAATGAGTATGTCACTGTTGATGGTTGTTCAGCCCCTTCTGGATGCAGGCAGGAATATGGCGTCCACGGCAGGCAGCAAAAGCCAGGGTAATGATGCCGGGAACCCTTTTCAGGCACTCCTGAAGGGCCAGATCACGGCACGCGAGCCTGAAAAACAGATTGTTTCCCAGCCGGCCGACAGCAAGGAGGCGGCAAAGCAGCCAACTTCCGCCAACGAGAATGCTGAGGCAAAGGCTGAGGCAAAACCGGCGGAATCGACTGAATCAGCCAAGGAAGGCAAGGCGGCCGAGGAGTCCGCGCCGGGCAAGGAAGAGACAGCTTCTGCCGAAGATGCTGCCATCCTGGCGCAGATCATGGCAGCGGCCCTGGGGGCGCAGATTGTGCCGGTGGAACCGGTTCCGGCCAATGATGTTGCTGAAATTGCCGATGAAAGCGGCTCCCTGCTGCTGGCAGTCGACGAGGAAAGCGCGTCCGGCAGGAAGATGCAGGCCGCATCGGATATAGAGCTTGCTGTCACTGGAAAGGGCGGGGTAAAAGAGGGTGTTGATGAGGCGGCCTATGGAAAGGTGCAGGCAGATGCCGAGCAGAATGCGACGGTAGAAGTGGGTGACAAGCCGGCAGAGACGGACAAGCCGGTGGTAACCGCCGCGTCTGCCAATAAGCCTGCTGCGGCACAAACGGCAGAAATCAAGCTTGCGTCAGAGCAGCCGGTTGCACAGGCACAGCAGCCCGTACCGACAATATCAACGCAACAGGTTGCACAGGCACAGGCTGCGCCGCTTGCCGCACAGGTTGATCCGGCTGCCAGCCGTGTCATGCAGCAGATGGGGACGCCGGAATGGAACCAGGCTATCGGACAGCGTGTCATGTGGATGGTCGGCCAGGAGCAGCAAAGCGCCTCACTGACGTTAAATCCACCTGATCTTGGCCCGGTTCGCGTGGTGGTGAGCGTTGCCAACAATAACGCCACGGCAAATTTCTTCTCGTCCAATCCGGAAGTGAGGCAGGCGCTGGAAGGTTCGTTGCCCCGTTTGCGCGAGATGATGGAGGGGGCCGGTATCCAGTTGGGGCAGGCGCAGGTGGGAGCCGAAAATTCAGGCAATCAGCAGCCACAGCAGGCTTCATCCGGTAACCGCACAACCAGGGGCGCAGGTGGTGACAGCGATATCGGCAGCCTGACGGCAGTCACAGGCGCGCCAGCCTCAGGGCAGATGATTTCAAGAGGGTTGGTTGATACTTTTGCCTGACCCAAGCCGCTTGGCCACGCGGCTTTTTGGGGTATCGTTTCTGAAAAAACCTGTTTCCGGAAAAAGGAGGCAGGTTTTTTGCCAATTTTCTGCCGTAGCCGACAGGTTGTCCTGCATGGGACGGATGAATTCAGGTAAGGGGGAGGGGAAAGCATCCATTAATTGAGGTTATTGTTGTTTTTTTGACGACCATTGGCTTGCCTGCGTGTCGCCAGGCTGTAAAATAGAGTGATGAAAGCGTTATATCTGGCGTTGGAGCGCATTGTTGCGAAGGCTGCGCCACGATAAGGCAAAAAGGGATTTAGGCAAAACCTGAAAGGCAAATAATGGCGACAAAAAAAGAAGCTCCGGCCTCGGCTGAGGGGGAAGAAGGAAAGAAGAAAGGAAAGGGCAAGCTGATTATCCTGATCGTCCTTCTCCTTTTTATCCTGGGGGGAGGCGCTGGCGGTGGCTGGTACTGGTGGACGCATATCAAGAATGCGGATGCGGAAAAAGCCGATGAGGACGATGGCGCGCCCAAGAAGAAAAAGAAAAAGAAAGATGCTGGCCCGGTTTTTGTTTCCCTGGAAGCGTTTACGGTCAACCTGCAGGGGGCGGAAGGACAGCTTCTGCAAACGGCCATTACGCTGCAAATGGCTGATGAGGAAGACGCCGCCAAGCTCAAGCAGCATATGCCGCTTGTCAGGAGCCGCCTGGTGATGCTGCTTTCCAGCAAGCACTCACAGGAAGTCCTGACATCAGAAGGCAAGATCAAGCTGGCGCAGGAAGTGGCAGAACAGGTCAAGCAGCCGTTTTTCCAGGGTGATTACCCGCTGGAAATCCAGAACGTGCTTTTTACATCGTTTATTATTCAGTAACCGGAATTATTTTTAGCGGCAGGGTATGTCAACTGAAAATTTTCTTTCTCAGGAGGAAGTCGATGCCCTTTTAAGGGGCGTGCACGGCATTGAGGATGAGCCTGAGGAAGTCGAGGAGGAGCAGGGCGCGATCCGCTCCTATAATCTCGCGACCCAGGAAAGGATTGTCCGTGGTCGCATGCCGACGCTTGAAATCATGAACGAGCGTTTCGCGCGGCTGCTTCGCATTGGCATGTTCAATTTCCTGCGCCGCAATACAGAAGTTTCAGTTGGCCCTGTCCGTGTCTCAAAATACAGTGAATTTCTCCGTAACCTGGCGGTGCCGACCAATCTCAACCTGGTGCATATCAAGCCGTTAAGGGGAATGGGGCTGATTGTGATTGAGCCTTCGCTGGCTTTTCTGATTATCGACAATCTCTTTGGCGGCGATGGCCGTTTTCACTTGCGAGTGGAAGGGCGTGAGTTCACGCAGACGGAACAGCGGGTGATCCAGCGTACGCTGGACATTATTTTTGAAAATTATGCCAAGTCATGGGAGCCGATTTTACCGATCGAGTTTGAGTTTGTCCGTTCGGAGATGAATACCCAGTTTGCCAACATCGCAACGCCAAGCGAGGTGGTGGTATCGACTTCTTTCCAGCTTGACCTGGGCAATAGCGGCGGTTCAATCCATATCTGTACGCCTTACACGATGATCGAGCCAGTGCGGGATGTTCTCACTTCAAGCATGCAAGGCGAGACGCTGGAAGTGGACAAGCGCTGGATCAGGCTTTTGAAGCAGCAGATCCAGACGGCGGAGGTGGAACTGGTTGCCGAGTTCGGCACAGCCAAAACCGATGTGGATGGGCTCATGAAGATGCGTCCGGGTGATATCATTCCGCTGCATGTGCCGGAAAAAATCGAGGGCAAGGTGGATGGCGTTCCCATCATGGAATGTTCCTACGGCAAAATAAATGGACAGTATGCGCTGAAAGTGGAAAAGCTGATCAGTATTTCGGCAGAAAGCGCAGCGCAAGGAGATGACGATGCCACAGACAACGAATAAACCTGAAGACGAAGACAGCACCGATTGGGGTGCTGCCATGGCGGAACAGGAAGCAAAAAAAGACGCGGACAACGATGAGGACAGCACCGATTGGGGGGCTGCGATGGCCGAGCAGACAAAGGCTGAGGACGAAGCTGCTGACTGGGGCGCGGCATTGGCCGAGCAGACAGAAGCCGAGGCGACCATGTCTGCGATGGCGGGCGGGGGCGAAAAGGTTCAGGTAACCAATTTCCCGGATTTCGGCGCAACCCTGGATACCGGCAAAGTCCGTGATCTTGATTTCATCCTGGATATCCCGGTGCAGATGACGGTTGAACTGGGGCGTACCAAGCTGCCGATTAAAAACCTGCTGCAACTGGCGCAGGGTTCGGTGGTGGAACTGGATGGCCTGGCGGGTGAGCCGATGGATGTACTGGTCAATGGCTGCCTGATTGCGCAGGGCGAAGTGGTGGTCGTCAATGACAAATTCGGTATTCGCTTGACAGACGTGATTTCTCCTGCCGAACGGATCAGAAAGCTGAACCGCTGATGCGCCCCCTTTTTGCCGCGCCGGTTCTTCTGGCCGCCGCATTGCCGTCGGCTTACGCTCAGGTACAGCCTGTCGCCCTGTCGGCTGCCCCTCCTGTTTCCACAACGGGGTATCTCCTGCAGGGTATCTTTGGCCTTCTGGTGGTGTTGGGACTGATGTGGGGCGCGTGGTGGCTTGTTCGCCGCACGGGGCTTAACCGCACGCTGTCCGGCGTAAAGATGAAAGTAATCGGCGGGCTTTCCATCGGCAGCCGCGAAAGGGTCATGGTTGTCGAGATAGGGGATCACTGGCTTATCCTGGGCGTGACGCCAAACCAGATCAATACGCTGGCAACGATGCCGAAACAGGATTTGCCGGACGAGGTGGTGGATGCCAATTCGCCGACTTTTGCCATGTGGCTCAAAAAAATGATGGATCGGCAAAAAGATGACAACCCGTTGTAAGAGCGAGAAAATGCAAAGGAAATGGGTTTTTGCCCTCTTTTCCTTTTTCCTTTTGTGCCTGCCGGTTTTTGCGGCTGCGCAGGGTTTGCCTGCGTTGACTGCCACACCGGCACCGGGCGGCGGCCAGAATTATTCCCTTTCCATCCAGACGCTCGTTTTCCTGACGGCGCTGTCTTTCATCCCGGCCTCGCTTCTCCTGATGACGAGTTTTACCCGGATTGTCATTGTTTTCTCGCTCCTGCGGCAGGCTATTGGTACGCAGGGATCGCCGCCAAACCAGGTCATGGTTGCGCTGGCGCTTTTCATGACCTTTTTTGTGATGTCGCCGGTTTTCAACCAGATTTACGATGACGCCTACAAGCCGCTTTCCGAAAACAGGATCACGATGGTTGAGGCCTATGAAAAAGGCAAGATTCCCTTAAAGGCCTTCATGCTGAAGCAGACAAGGAAGACCGACCTGGAAATGTTCCTCCAGATGGCCAATATCCCCGAGGTGAAGGACCCGGACGATTTGCCGATGAGCGTCTTGATCCCCTCCTTTGCGACGAGTGAATTGAAAACGGCGTTCCAGATCGGGTTTGCGATTTTTTTGCCGTTCCTGATTATTGATATGGTGGTAGCGAGCGTGCTGATGTCGATGGGGATGATGATGGTTTCCCCGGCCATCGTTTCGCTGCCGTTCAAGTTGATGTTATTTGTGCTGGTTGATGGGTGGCATCTCATTATCGGTTCGCTGGCACAGAGTTTCTACTGATGAGGCGCGTATGACACCGGAAAGTGTATTGACCCTGGGACGACAGGGGATCGAAGTCACCCTCATGCTGTCAGCGCCGCTTTTGCTGGCAGCGCTGGTTATCGGCCTGATTGTCAGTCTTTTCCAGGCGGCCACGCAGATTAATGAGATGACGCTCTCGTTCATTCCCAAGATGGTCGGCATTTTTGTGATGCTGGTTGTTGCCGGGCCGTGGATGATAACGGTGATGACCAATTTCATGCGACAGGTGTTTACCAGCATCGCCTTTATGGCCGGGTAGTTGCCCCTGTCTGCCAATCGCAAGGAAAAACCGGTTTTGTCATGGTCACATTCAACAGTAACGACCTGCTGATCTGGGTTTCTTCCTTTATCTGGCCTGCCACCCGGATTCTCGGGATGATCGGTACGGCACCTCTTTTCAGTTCCAGCGGTATTCCTGCCCGTATCCGGGTATTGACCGGCGTCTGTATCGCGTTGCTCGTTGCCCCATCGATTCCCGTTGAACTGGCGATAGACCCGATGTCGTATACGGGGTTGCTGATCCTGGTTCAGCAGTTCCTGATTGGCGCGGCAATGGGGCTGTCCATGCGTTTTGCCTTTTCCGCGATGGAAATGGCCGGTACCGCAGTGGGCATGACGATGGGCCTGGGTTTTGCCACTTTCTATGATCCGCAGACCCGTGGGCAGTCTTCTGCCGTCAGCCAGTATTTTGCGCTCCTGGTACTGACGCTTTATATTGCGGCCAATTTTCACCTGCTGATGGTTTCGGTTGTGGTAGACAGTTTCAAAACCATGCCGATTGCAGGCGCCCCGATGGGACGGGACGGTTTTTACCTGATCGTGAAATGGGGCGGGACAATCTTTTCCTATGGTTTCCAGTTGGCTCTCCCTATCCT
This sequence comes from Oxalobacter sp., assembly GCA_031556215.1. GTDB lineage: Bacteria > Pseudomonadota > Gammaproteobacteria > Burkholderiales > Burkholderiaceae_D > Oxalobacter. Next base: position 3,290 of record JAVBTJ010000121.1, on the reverse strand, counting down.
GGCGGCACTCCTGGTTGCCAATATTTCCCTGGGTATCCTGACAAGGGCTGCGCCGCAACTGAATCTTTTCGGTATCGGTTTTCCCGTTACCATTGCAACCGGTTTCTTCATGATTGCGCTGATACTTTCTTATATGGAAGCGCCGCTGGGAATGCTTTTTACAGACGTTTTCGGGCTGATTCGCCAGTTGGCGTCAGGAGAGCTTTTCCCGCATTAGGGGCTTTCCAATCAAGACTTTATATTTTTTCATCTGTTTTTATGCAATAATATCGGGGTTGTTTTTTAAGCCGTTTTTCGAAAAACAACGTGTGCGCCTGGATCAGGCGTGGGCTAATTTTTTTCAGCATGAGGCTTATACGATGCAAAAATTGATGACCGCTTCTCTGGTTGCCGCAGGATTGGCTTTTTCCCTGCCTTTGAGCACAGCACATGCCAATGATGCGCTGGCGACGACAGTCGGCCATGTCAGTTCACATTACCAGTGTGATCTGGGCGACCAGCTCACGGTATACAAAAAGGCAGACGATAACAGCTATGTGAATCTTCGCTGGCGCAACAAGCTGTATCACATGAACCGCCAGCAAACGACGACCGGCGCAGATCGCTTCGAGAGCCAGAAAGATGGCCTGGTTTTGATCAGCATTCCATCCAAGAGCATGCTGCTTGATTCCAAAAAAGGCCGCCAGCTTGCTAACGAGTGCCGGAACAACGAGCAGACAAGAAAGCTCGCTTCCACGAAATAAGCTGTACGCCGGTTCCTTACGTTTCACCGTACCGGTTTTGACTAACGCTTGAATGGCTCTGAAAAGAGCCATTCATTGTTTGGAGAACGCATGTCCCGCATTCCTGAAAATACCCTCAAGGATTTCCCGATCGGCAAATCCGGCAAGGGCCGTTTCTATTCCCTCCCGCAACTGGGCAAAGAGCTGAACCTTGATTTGTCGCGCCTGCCCGTTTCCATCCGCATCGTGCTGGAATCGGTGCTGCGTAATTGTGATGGCGAAAAAATCACCGAAGAGCATGTCAAGCAGCTCGCCGGTTGGGGTGCCAATGCGGAAAGAACCAACGAGATTCCCTTTGTCGTGGCGCGTGTACTGTTGCAGGATTTTACCGGCATCCCGCTCCTGGTTGACTTGGCGGCGATGCGCGATGTGGCTGTGCGCATGGGCAAGAACCCGAAAAAGATCGAGCCGCTCGTGCCGGTTGACCTCGTTGTAGACCATTCCGTGCAGATTGATTATTTCGGCAGGCCGGACGCGCTTGACCTGAACATGAAGCTGGAATTTTCCCGCAATTATGAGCGTTACCAGTTCATGAAATGGGGGATGCAGGCGTTTGATACCTTTGGCGTCGTGCCGCCGGGCTTCGGTATTGTCCATCAGGTGAACATGGAATACCTTGCGCGGGGCGTTCATCACAAGGCAGATGCGCAAAAAGGCGAAGTTTACTACCCGGATACGCTGGTGGGAACAGATTCCCACACCACCATGATTAACGGCGTCGGCTCGGTCGGCTGGGGCGTGGGCGGCATTGAGGCCGAAGCAGGCATGCTGGGGCAGCCGGTTTACTTCCTGACCCCGGATGTCATCGGCATGAACCTGACAGGGCAGCTTTCCGAAGGCTGCACGGCAACCGACCTTGTCCTGACCGTTACCGAGATACTCCGCCGCGAGCGGGTTGTCGGCAAATTTGTCGAATTCTTTGGCGAGGGCGCAGCCTCGCTGTCAGCAACCGACAGGGCAACGATAGCCAATATGGCGCCTGAATATGGCGCAACAGTCGGCTTCTTCCCCGTGGATGAAGCAACCGTGGCGTATTTCCGCCAGACCGGCAGGACAGAAGAAGAAGTGGATGCGCTGGAAGGCTATTTCAAGGCGCAGGAAATGTTTGGCATGCCAAAGGCAGGCCAGATTGACTATACCCGCGTGGTAACGCTCGACCTGGGAACAGTGAAAGCCTCGCTTTCCGGCCCGAAACGCCCGCAGGATCGCATCGAACTGGGCAACCTCAAAAAGCAGTTCACCACGCTTTTCTCAAAGCCGGTTGCAGAAGACGGATTCGGCAAGAAGGCAGAAGACCTTGCGGCGGTATACAAGACCGCAGACGGCGGATCGCTTTCCAACGGGGATGTCGTGATAGCGGCGATTACCTCCTGCACCAATACCAGCAATCCGGCAGTGCTGATCGCTGCCGGGCTTCTGGCGAAAAAGGCCGTTGAGGCAGGGCTGAAAACCGCGCCCGCCATCAAGACATCGCTTGCGCCCGGATCGCGCATCGTGACCGAATACCTGGGCAAGGCAGGGTTGTTGCCTTACCTGGAACAACTCGGCTTTGGCGTAGCCGCCTACGGCTGCACCACCTGCATCGGCAATTCGGGTGACTTAACGCCTGCCATAAACGAAGCCATTGCGGCAAACGACGTGGTGGCGGCTGCCGTCCTGTCGGGAAACCGCAACTTTGAAGCGCGTATCCATCCGAACATCCGCGCCAATTTCCTTGCCTCCCCGCCGCTGGTGGTGGCCTACGCCATTGCGGGCAATGTAACGAAAGACCTGATGACCGAGCCGCTTGGCAAGGGCAAGGAAGGCAAGGATGTTTACCTCAGGGAAATCTGGCCGAAGCCGCAGGAAGTGGCGCAGTTCATGCATTTTGCGCTGGACGCCGACACCTACCGCAAGAACTATGCGGATATCAAGGGCGCGCCGGGCGAGCTGTGGGAAAAAATCGGCGGCTTTGCCACCGGTGACGTCTACAACTGGCCGGAGTCCACCTATATCGCCGAGCCGCCGTATTTCGACGATTTCACGATGGAGCCGAAGGCGGGTTCCGCCAATCTTTCCGGTGCGCGCGCGCTGGCGATCTTTGGCGACATGATTACCACAGACCATATCTCCCCGGCGGGTTCCATCCAGGAGAAGGGCGCAGCCGGAAAATGGCTGATCGAAAACGGGGTTTCCAAAGGGGACTTCAACTCCTTTGGCGCGCGCCGTGGCAACCATGAAGTGATGATGCGCGGTACCTTCGGCAACGTGCGTATCCGCAACCAGATGATGCCCGCAGATGCTGCAGGCAAGCGCCGTGAGGGTGGCTTTACCGTGCACCAGCCGGATGGAGGCGAAATGTCGATTTTCGACGCCGCCATGCGTTATCGCCAGGACAAGGTGCCCACCGTCATTTTCGGTGGAGAGGAATACGGCGCAGGTTCGTCGCGTGACTGGGCAGCCAAGGGCTCGCAGCTTCTGGGTGTCAAGGCCGTTATCGTGCGTTCCTTTGAGCGTATCCACCGTTCC
>JAVBTJ010000105.1:0-12217 GCA_031556215.1 Oxalobacter sp. | reverse complement strand
TTTCCATCATGGATCGCATTATTAACGAGGTGGAGCGCGACCCGATTTACCCGAAAATGATTAATGCACAGCACGAGATGCTGCTGCCGTCTCCCCGCGACGCTATTTTTGTGGCGCTAAGGGCGGTGACCCATATTATCCGTGCCGTTGCAACCGTGACTTATACGGATTCGGGCAGTACCAGCCTGCATGCGGCACGCGAGAGGCCGCTGGCGCCGATTCTCAGCATTACGCCGCATCTGTCTACGGCGCGCCGCCTGGCGCTGGCCTGGGGGGTGCATTCAACGGTGATGGATCATGATGTGGCGGATGTGAATGAAATGGTCAATGCGGCATGCAGTACGGCATTTGCCGAAGGTTTCGGGCTGCCGGGCGACCAGATCGCGATTGCGGCAGGGATGCCGTTCGGGCAGCCGGGCAATACGAACCTGCTGCGCGTGGCGGAAATTCCCCGACCACAATAGCGGGCGGGATTTTTCAGCAAAAAGCAGGGCATCTGTATTGGCCCTGCTTTTTTTATTTTTCACTTTTTTGCCCTACACTTTCCCCGGGACATAAAAAACAAAAGAAAAGGGAGGATAACCATGACGGACACAAAAAGCAGTTTGGTTCCCGGTCTTTCGGGCAGCATATCGATCGTTGTAAGTGAACAACACACGGCGCGTCATATGGGGAGCGGTACGCGGGATGTGCTGGCAACGCCTGCGCTGGTCGCGCTTCTGGAGGCGGCAGCAGAAAAGGCAGTTGCAGGGCATCTGCCGGAAAACCAGCAGACTGTCGGCGTGTACCTGGAACTGACGCATGATGCCGCAACGCCCGTCGGAATGCAGGTAACCGTATCAGCCGATCTGACGTCTGTCCATGGGCGCACGATGCTTTTCCATCTGAAAGCCCACGATGAAGTGGAGGAAATTGCCTCCGGAACCCATACGCGCACGTTTGCTGCCAGGGCCAGTTTAGACAGAATGTTGCAAAAAAAGCAGAAAAATAAAAAAATAGCAGGAAAATGACAGGAAATATGCTTGAAATTGCATGAAGTTTGGTAGTATTCCTTATCCATTTTGGCAGCATCGGAATGTGATTAAAAAAACTAATCTTGACCAAGGTCATTTTCAGTACAAAATTGTTCTCGCACAATAAGAATGCTATTCTGTAAATTGGATATGTGTTGTACCGTTTGCAGCTAAGTTTAATTGGCAAGAGCGCATAGTCCGGAAGTAAGCGGAGGCATTTAACATCCGTAGTGACCGTGTTTAGTAACTTTAAAGGAGAGTAGAATTATGGCTACACAAGAAAAGTACCCAAATCGGTGGGTGCAGCTAATTCTCGGTATTGTGTGTATGGCTACCGTGGCCAACTGTCAATACGGCTGGACGCTGTTCGTAGCACCGATTCAAGATAAGTATCATTGGGCACGTACATCAATTCAGCTTGCATTTACCATCTTCATTTTCTTCGAGACCTGGCTGGTACCGGTAGAAGGTTGGTTGGTTGACAAATTTGGCCCAAGGCCAGTTATCGCAGGTGGTGCTATTCTGGTTACCATCGGCTGGATCATGTATTCCTTCGCTTCCACTCTGACAGTTCTGTACGCAGCATCGGTTATCACCGGTATGGGTGCAGGTGCCGTTTACGGTACTGCAGTTGGTAACGCACTGAAATGGTTCCCGGACAAGCGCGGTTTGGCTGCGGGTGCAACGGCTGCCGGTTTCGGTGGCGGTGCTGCGATTACGGTTGTTCCAGTTGCGAGCATGATCAACAGCTCCGGCTACGAGCAAACCTTCCTGGTGTTCGGTATCCTGCAAGGTATCATCATCATCATCTGCGCAATGTTCATGCCACGCGCCAAGCTGCCACCAGGCACGAAGGCTGTGCCACGCGTTGTGTCCAGTAAGAAAGAGTTCACCCCAACGCAGATCATGCGTGAGCCAATTTTCTGGCTGATCTACATCTGCTTCGTTGGTGTTGCTTCCGGCGGTATCATGGCAACGGCATCTTTCGGCCCTGTTTCCCGTGACTACGGTATTTCCCGTATTCCTGTGACCCTGATGGGCGCTACCCTGCCGCTGTTGACGATGGCAATGTCTATCGACAACATCGCTAACGGTCTGACCCGTCCATTCTGCGGTTTCCTCTCGGATCGTTTCGGTCGTGAAAACATCATGTTTATGGTGTTCATGGGTGAAGGCTTCGCACTGCTCGGTCTGATGGCTTATGGCCGCAGCCCATTCGGCTTCATGCTCTTCGCAGCGCTGACCTTCGGTTTCTGGGGTGAGATCTTCTCCCTGTTCCCATCCATGTGTGCTGACACCTTCGGTGTGAAGAACGCAGCTGGTAACGCAGGTACACTGTATACGGCAAAAGGTACATCCTCACTGCTGGTTCCGCTTGCAGCAGGCCTCTCGGCTGGCGGCAACTGGGATCGCGTGTTTATCCTTTCCGCATGTATCGCATTCGTCTGCTCCTGCCTGTCCTTCTTCGTACTGAAGCCATGGCGTCGTCGTTTCATCCTCGGCAACAATGCTGAGGTTGAGGCAGCTGAAGCAAAAGCAGCAGCATAATAAGCTTTAAGGTCAGGAATTCGCTGAATTGTTCCTGATAACAAGCTGAAATGCACAAAAGCGGTAGCGTTTAGGCGCTACCGCTTTTTCTTTGTGCAACGCTCGCCGATGCCTCGGTCATGTGGGCGGCAAAACAGAAATCCTTCAGGCTAAACATAAAGGAAAAAGAGGGCCAGCCTGAATCGAAATCAAGCGATGTCCGATGGGGTGCTTCTTTTTCGGGTCTACCCCTTTTGTTCATCGGCTTGTGGCAAGGCCGATTTTTTGCGGAAGTCGGGAAACCGGGTGAACCGGTTGTTTTGTCGGGAGGCGTTTGCTTGAGGTAATGCCGGATAAGGCCAAAAAGAAAGCGCCCATCGGGCGCTTTCTTTGTCGGGAAAAAAACAATCAGATTTTTCCCTGGTTTTTGAGGCGGCTCAGTGTTTCTGGCGAAAGGTTCAGGTAGGAGGCCAGTTCTTTTTTTGGCATGCGGTCAAAAAGATCCGGGTGCTTTCGCAGGAAGCGGTGCACCCGCCCCGGTGCGTCCAGAAGGTGAAGGGTAATGGTATGCGACATGATGCTGCTCATGATGCGCATGACTTCCAGTTCGAAAAATTGCTTGAGCTTGGGCTTGTCCTCAATATAGGCCGACCATGCCGGCATGGCGATCCGGGCGACACGGGTTTTGGTCACAGCGATAATGCTGAACGACGCAGCCTTGTTCAAGCGCCATGATGCATAGGTCGCTTCCATGTAGCGCTCGCTGGTGAAGCGCAGGATCATTTCTTTTGCGTGCTGGTTGGCGACAGCCCTTTTCAGGATGCCGTCCAGAACAAAGATGACATCCAGATCGCGATCACCCTGATGCGTCAGGCAATCTCCCTTGGCATGATCCGAAACATCCAGATGGGGCTCAAGCTCCAGCAATTCCTGTTGCGTCAGTTCTTTCAGGATGCAGTTTTGGGAAAGCTGCACGCGAATAATGTTTTTTTCAGGGTGGTTTGCTATTAATGCCATGAATATTCAATTTGAGGTTTTAACAACAGATAACGAAGCATCTCAAAAAAATTGACAAAGATCAAGATATTGTTAGTTCGAAACCGGAAAATTGACCTGAATCAATAAGACATCCGGGTGATAAAGGCTATGATAGCAATTAGCTTGAATATTTGATGGGTGATTGTAATTGTTATACAAGCTATGGCAGGAAGGTAATCCATCAAGTATTAAGGTCACTGGTTTACCCCTAGCCGAGGGACAAGATGTAGTTTCTTTTGGCGAGAGGGAGTTGTATTTAACAGCGCACACCACAATTGGAGGAAAACCATCATGGGTAACTATGCATTACCAACAAACAAAGCATTATCTGGCGTACGTGTTCTCGACATGACGCACGTACAGGCAGGCCCAACCTCATCCCAGCTTCTGGCTTGGATGGGTGCAGACGTTATTAAGTTTGAAGCACCAACGGGTGACATCACCCGTCAGCAGCTGGCTCACACCATTGACGGCAAGCGTCAGGAAAGCTTCTACTTCAAGATGCTGAACGCAAACAAGCGTTCCATTACCGTCAACATGAAGAGCAAGGCTGGTCAGGAAGTTTTTGAAGAGCTCATCAGAAAGTGCGACGTAATTATGGACAACTTCGGTCCTGGCGTTCTGAACCGCCTGGGCTACCCTGATGACAAGCTGCATGCACTCAACCCAGCACTGGTTATCGCTTCCATCAAAGGCTTCGGCGCAGCTGGCCCTTACTCCGATTACAAGGCTTATGAGCCAATCGCTCAGGCAATGGGTGGCGCAATGTCCGTAACCGGTGACCCAAATGGTCCTCCAACAATCAGCGGCGCGTTTATCGGTGACAGCGGTACCGGTGTTCACCTGGCGTTGGGTATTGTTGCTGCTCTGTACCATCGTACACACAATGGCAACAAAGGCCAGGTTGTTGAAGCTGCGATGCAGGATTCCGTCATGAACCTGTGCCGTGTTAAATTCCGTGACCACCTCCGTCTGATGGGCGGCACCGCTGCTCTGCCTGAGTATGGCCCACCAACACTGGGCATGACCTATGTTCCACGTGCACTGAATGATTCCGGCGGTGGCCATATCGGTAACGCTATCCCATGTAAGCCATTTGGTCCAAACGACTACATCTACATGGTTGCACAGGCACCAGTTGTTCCTGTTCTCCTGAAAGAGATCGGCCTCGAGCCAGACGACGAGCGTTTCGCACCTGCAGCTGCTCGTAACAAGAACCAGCTCGAGTTCTGGAAATATGTCAGCGAGTACACCAAGAACTACACCAAGCAGGAAGTAACGGCCCGTTTCAACGAGCTGGACATTCCTTGCGGCCCTGTTCTGTCCACGGAAGAAGTTATTGCTGATCCGCACGTCGCATTCCGTGAAATGTGGACCAAGATTGAAGGCCATCCAGAAGGTGATTACTACACCGTTGGTATGCCAGTCAAGCTGTCCCTGGGTAACGTTGACAAGTTCTTCCCATCCCCAGGTCTGGGTGAGCACAACGAGCAGATCACCAAAGAAGTTTGCGGTTTCTCCGATGCAGACTTCAAGAGACTGCAAGAAGCTGGTGCATACACCAACCCACCGAAAGTTGCCAAGTAATATCGGCTTTTCGGAGTATCAAAGACAATAAGCGAAAGCTTTGTTGACTGAATTGGATGGGCGGTTTTTTGACCGCTCATCCTTTTTTTTGGAGTAAATGTTATGCGTGTTGCGATTATTGGACAGCAGCAGTTCGGAAAGGCCGTGCTGGAGGCGTTTCTGGATCGGGGGGATGTGGTTGCCGGTGTTTTTACGGCACCGGAGAAACCTGGTGCGGCGCCTGATCCGCTGCGTATTGAAGCTGAAAAAAGAAATATCCCGGTATTCCAGATGCCGAACTTGACCGACAAGGCGGCGGAAGAGGCGCTAAGAGGGCTGGATGTGGATATCGGTATCATGGCGTATGTCCTGCAATTTGCGCCACAGAATTTTGTCAATGTGCCGCGATGCGGCACCATCCAGTACCATCCGTCCCTTTTGCCCAGGTATCGTGGCCCTTGTTCGATCAACTGGCCGATTGTCTGCGGCGAGGCAGAAACCGGCCTGACTATTTTCCGGCCCACGGACGGGATGGATGAAGGGCCGGTTATCCTTCAGAAAAAGATCCCGATTCTGCCTGACGATACGCTGGGTAGCATTTATTTTGACCAGTTGTTTCCCCTTGGCGTGCAAGCCATGCTGGAAGCGGCGGATCTGGTGGTCGCCGGCAAGCATGTCGAAGTGGCTCAGGATGAATCCCGTGCCAATTATGAGGGATGGTTTCGTGCAGCAGAAGCCAAAATCAACTGGAATATGCACATCAGCCAGATCTATAACCTGATCCGGGGGTGTGATCCTTCACCTGGCGCATGGACGACGCTGGAAGGGAAGGAAATACAGTTTTTTGGTGCCAGAAAGCATGTCTTTGGCCGGTTCGGAGAGGGAAAAGGCCCTGTGGGGGTGATTTCGGAAATGGGCGAAAAAAGTTTCAGGATAACGGTACACGGCGGGCAGATCGAAATTTTTACGGTTCGTCCGTTGAATTCCAGTAAAAGGCCTGCGATGGAATATGCCCACCAGAATGGCCTGAATGTCGGAACCCGTTTCGGAGGCTGACAGGACGAATGTTGCTTCTTGGAAATCAATTTTCCAATCGCTCCAATTGATGATATGATTATCGTTACCGAGGGGCGCTGCGACAAAATAACCTGACCCCGGCCTTTTTTCTTTTGTACGGAAAAGGCCAGAAAGAGGGGGCAAAGGTATTTTGCCAGGCTCGGTTTTTTGTTTTAACGGCGCTCACGTTGCTTTTTTCTACATTTTTTCAAGAAAGGGGAGCGTGATGCACGCTGTTACCAATACCAAAAACGACTGCGTTATCGCAGATATCAATCTGGCCGGTTGGGGCCACAAGGAAATCAGGATTGCGGAAACCGAAATGCCGGGGTTGATGGCAATTCGTGACGAGTACGCCAAAAGCCAGCCCCTGAAAGGTGCCCGTATTACTGGCTCACTGCATATGACGATCCAGACGGCGGTGCTGATCCAGACGCTGGAAGCGCTGGGCGCAGAAGTTCGCTGGGCGTCATGCAATATTTATTCCACGCAGGATCATGCGGCTGCAGCGATTGCCGATGGCGGCACGCCGGTTTTTGCCTATAAGGGCGAAACGCTGGATGAATACTGGGAATACACCCACAAGATTTTCGATTGGCCGGATGGCGGCTATTCCAACATGATTCTCGATGACGGCGGCGATGCTACCCTGCTCCTGCACCTGGGCAGCCGCGCCGAAAAAGACCTTTCCATCCTGAACAATCCGGGCTCGGAAGAAGAGATTTGCCTTTTCAACGCCATCAAGCGTTACCTGAAGATTGATCCGACGTGGTATTCCAGGCGGCTGGTTCATATCAAGGGGGTTACCGAAGAAACCACAACGGGGGTGAACCGCCTTTACCAGATGCACAAGGATGGCAAGCTCAGTTTTCCGGCGATCAATGTGAATGATTCAGTGACAAAATCCAAGTTTGACAACCTGTATGGCTGCCGTGAATCGCTGGTGGACGGGATCAAGCGCGCAACGGACGTGATGGTCGCGGGCAAGGTCGCCGTGGTTTGTGGCTATGGCGACGTGGGCAAGGGTTCTGCACAGGCGTTGCGTGCGCTTTCCGCGCAGGTATGGGTGACGGAAATTGACCCGATTTGCGCGCTTCAGGCGGCTATGGAAGGGTATCGTGTCGTCACGATGGATTATGCGGCGGAACACGGCGATATTTTCGTGACGGCAACGGGCAACTATCATGTCATCACGTATGAGCACATGCTGCGGATGAAGGATCAGTCGATTGTCTGCAATATCGGCCACTTCGATAATGAGATTGATGTCGCCAGCCTGAAAAACAACTGCCAGTGGGAAAACATCAAGCCCCAGGTGGATCATGTCATTTTCCCGGACGGTCACCGGATCATCCTGCTGGCTGAAGGCCGTCTGGTGAACCTGGGCTGCGGCACCGGCCACCCGTCGTATGTGATGAGTTCGTCTTTTGCCAACCAGACGATTGCGCAGATTGAGCTTTTCACCAATACGGCGGCGTATCCGGTGGGTGTTTATACCCTGCCAAAGCACCTGGATGAAAAAGTGGCCCTGCTCCAACTGAAAAAACTGAACGCCCAATTGACTGCGCTGACCGATGAGCAGGCAGCTTATATCGGCGTCAGAAAGGAAGGCCCCTACAAGCCGGATCATTACCGTTATTAATCCGGCCCGGATGGCAGGATGTTTTTCCTGATAAGGAGGTGAAATGCGCTGGGTTATTGTCTGGCTGATTAATACACTGGCGCTTTTTTCGCTGCCTTACCTGATGTCATCCATTACCATCAGCAGTTTTGGCACGGCGCTTCTTGCTGCACTGATTCTGGGCCTGATAAATGCCCTTGTCAGGCCCGTTTTAGTGCTCCTGACGCTGCCGGTAACCATGCTGACGCTTGGCCTCTTTATTTTTGTGATAAACGGGTTGATGTTCTGGATGGTTTCCAGCCTGGTTTCAGGATTTCATGTGGCCGGTTTCTGGTCCGCTGTCGGCGGCGCTTTGTTGTATAGCATCATTTCGTGGGCACTATCCACTTTGTTATTGAAGAATTAAATGTCATCTCACCATTTCAGTATTGAGTTTTTTCCTCCCAAAACACCGGAGGCATGTGAAAAGCTGCGACAGACGCGGGCGCAACTGTATCCGCTTTCGCCGGAATACTTTTCCATCACGCTGGGCGCAGGCGGGTCAACGCGCGACGGAACGAACGATGTGGCGGTCGAAATCCACAAGGAAGGACATCGTGCCGCTCCCCACGTGACCTGCATAGGGACTTCCCGTGAAACGATCCGGGAAAAAATCATGGAGTACAAATCACTGGGTATCAGGCACCTTGTTGCCCTGCGTGGCGATTTGCCCAGTTCCTATGGCGTCCTGGGCGAATTTCATTATGCCAATGAGCTGGTGGAATTTGTCCGCGCGGAAACCGGCGACTGGTTTTATATTGACGTGGCCGCTTATCCGGAAATGCATCCCCAGGCCAAGTCGCCGCAAGATGACCTGGCTAATTTTGTCCGGAAGGTCAAGTCGGGCGCCAATGCGGCGATTACGCAATATTTTTACAACCCGGACGCCTATTTCCGTTTCGTGGAAAATGTGCAGAAAAAAGGGGTTGATGTACCGATTATTGCGGGCATCATGCCGATAACCAATTATGCCAGCCTGGCTCGTTTTTCGGATACCTGCGGGGCGGAGATCCCGCGATGGATTCGCCTGAAGCTGGAAAGTTTTGGTGACGACCAGGCATCCCTTCGCGAATTCGGCCTGGATGTCGTGACGCGGTTATGCGAGCGGCTGCTGGAAGGGGGCGCGCCCGGATTCCATTTTTACAGCCTGAATCAGGCGGGGCCGGTCACAACACTGTTCGAGCGGTTGAGCCAGAGCGGGTACCGAACCTGACCTGACCGGCTTGAAAGGGAAAGGAAAAAGGCAGAATGTTTTTCTGCCTTTTTTATTTTGCCCTGTCTGCGTCGACTTCTGCTGCACGCAGTTTGGGGGCAAGCTTGTCCAGTACGCCGTTGACGAATTTGTGCCCGTCAATGCCGCCGAATGATTTGGTCAGTTCAACGGCTTCGTTGATGACAACGCGGTAGGGAATTTCAAGGTGGTCTTTCAGTTCGTAGGCGCCAATAAGGAGGATGGCGTGTTCAACCGGAGAGAGTTCCTCAATGGCACGATCCAGAAGCGGGGCGATTTCGCCGCGCAGGTAATCAACCTGTTTGATCCCGCCGGAAACCAGTGAAACAAAGTGGTCTGTGTCGGCTTTTTCGAAGCCGTGCGCCTGGCGAATGTGTTCAATGATGACTGGCGCATCATCCTGGTTCAGTTGCCACTGGTACAGGGCCTGTAAGGCAAATTCACGCGAACGGCGACGCGGAGAGCGGTTTTTGTTGGGATTCGCGTGGGTACTCTTGGCTTTCATGGTCTGGTCGTTTTTCCGGAAAAGTCGGGGATCGTAACAGTTTTTGAATAAATGGGATATTTATTCTTCCTCAATTTGGTCGTCTGCCGTTGCCTCGAGTTCCTCAAGCGAGATGGTCAGGTTGGCCATTTCCACCGCAACACGGGCGGCCTCGGTGCCTTTTTCCAGCATCCGGGCTTCCGCCTGTTCGTCCGTATCCGTTGTCAGGATGGCATTGGCAATGGGAATACCGTAATCCTGCCCGACCCGGTTGATGCCAGCGGCGGATTCGTTGGAGACCACTTCAAAATGGTAGGTTTCTCCGCGAATGACTGAGCCAACGGCAATCAGGGCGTCAAATTGCTGGGATTCGGCCATTTTTTGCAGGATAAGCGGAATTTCCAGTGCGCCAGGCACGGTGGCAACCAGGATATCTTCGTCGGCCACGCCTAGGCGTTTTAATTCCGCCAGACAGGAAAGGAGCAGGCCCTGGCAGATTTCTTCATTAAAGCGCGACTGAACAATACCAATGCGCAAATCTTCGCCCTGCAAATCAATTTTAAAAGTGGCAATGTTCATAAATCGTCTCCCAAAGTGAGGGTCAATCTCAGTTATCCGGTTTTTCCAGATAGCCTGTTACATCAAGGTTAAATCCGGTCATGGATGGCATTTTTCTCGGATTGGCCAAAAGCCGCATTTTTCCGACACCCAGATCGCGCAGAATCTGTGCGCCGATGCCGTAGGTTCGCAGATCACGGCTGCCGGATCGCGCAGGCGATGAAGAAACCGGTTCGTCCAGTTGGTTAAAACGAGAAAGAACTTCCTGTGCGGATTCTTCACAGTTCAACAGTACCATAACTCCCCGTTCAGCGGAATGAATAGTTTTCATTGCCGAAACGATATTCCAGGAGTGGCGGGTCTGTTCCGTTTCAATCAGATCCATGAGCGAAACGGGCTGATGAACGCGGACAAGGGTTTCTTTTTCGGCGTCAATGTGGCCTTTGAAGAGCGCCAGATGGGCTGATCCACTGGGCTTATCCCGGTAGGCAATGGCCTTGAATGGCCCGAATGGCGTATTGATCGTGCGCTCCCCCATCCTTTCGATAATGCTTTCGTGCTGGCTGCGATAGCGGATAAGGTCGGCAATCGTGCCAATCCGGATGCCGTGTTTTTCGGCAAAGGGCAGCAGGTCTGGAAGACGGGCCATCGAGCCGTCTTCATTCAGTATCTCGCATATCACGCTGGCAGGCGTCAGTCCGGCCAGTTCGGCAAGATCGCATCCGGCTTCAGTATGGCCTGCGCGCATCAGTACGCCGCCAGGGCGGGCCTTGACGGGAAAGATGTGGCCTGGCTGGACAAGGTCTTCCGCGCGTGCGTTTTTTGCGACGGCGGCCTGTACGGTTGTTGCCCTGTCATGGGCGGAAATACCGGTGGAAACCCCTTTGGCGGCTTCAATGGAAAGGGTAAACGCGGTATGGAACTTGCCGCCGTTTTCACGGGTCATCAGTTCCAGGCCGAGCTGGCGGCAGCGGTCTTCGGTCAGGGTAAGGCAGACCAGGCCACGCGCATGGGTCACCATGAAATTGATGGCTTCCGGCGAAACAAAGTCGGCGGCTAAAATCAGGTCTCCCTCGTTTTCGCGGTCTTCGTCATCAACGAGGATCACCATCTGACCGGCGCGAAAAGCATCAATAATGTCTTCGGTAGGGGATATCGGCATAATCAGTCCTTGCAAAGCCCGTTAATCAGGGGCTCCAAAGGCTCTATTCTAAATGAATGCGTGCAGGGCCGGGGGGATGTGGCGGGTGTTTTCCCTTTTTTGCGGGTTTGCCTATACTGCTTATTTTCACTCAAGGTAAAGCGATGTCCTGGTTAATATTGTTTCTGGCAGGGCTTTTTGAAGTCGCCTGGGCGATTGGATTAAAGTATAGCGAAGGATTTTCCCGCCTGTGGCCCAGTGTCTGGACAGGGATTTCCATGCTGGTCAGCGTGGTTCTGCTTGGCGTTGCCATGAAAACCCTTCCCATCGGGACGGCTTATGCCGTCTGGGTAGGGATAGGGGCAGTCGGTACGGTGATTCTGGGCATTTGCCTTTTTGATGATCCGGTCAGTCTGCCCCGGATCATCAGCATGGTGTTGATTATTGCGGGGATTATCGGGCTTAAGCTGGCCTCACCTGCTTAAACCCGATATCAGCGTTTCCTGATGCGGTTATTTGCCGATACAGAATCGGGAAAAAATGACGCCCAGCAGATCGTCTGACGAGAAGTTGCCGGTGATGCTGTTCAGGGCATCCTGTGCCAGCCGCAGTTCTTCCGCGAGCAGATCCAGCGCCGGTTTTTCCTGAGCCATGTTTTCTGTGGCTATCGCAAGATGGTCTCCAGCCACTTTCATGGCAATCAGGTGGCGTTCCCGTGCGAGGTATGACGACTCGCCTGTCTGGTGCCATCCGGCGACTTTCAGGAGTTCCTCCCGCAGAAGGTCAATGCCGCGACCATCGTGTGTCGAGAGGTAAACCTGGGTGGTATCCATCAGGTGATCGACCGAAGGGCGGTGGCCGGACAGGTCAATTTTGTTCCATACCTGGATAACCGGAATGCCCGATGGGAACCCGGCTGCGATTTTTTCGTCATTGCGCGTTG